>JABABO010000009.1 GCA_014238195.1 Kordiimonadaceae bacterium
GAAGCCTTGCTGCGCGAACATTACCGTGGGGGGCAAAGTTTTTATGTTTGCCCGCGTATTGCTGATATCGCTGAAGTATCCCGTTTCCTACGCGATCATGTCCCTGAAATTAAGTTTGTCGTTGGCCACGGTCAAATGACACCGCGACAGATCGAAGATGTCATGACCGCTTTTTATGAGGGTCAATATGATGTCTTGCTGTCTACGACGATTGTTGAAAGCGGTATCGATATACCAACAGCAAACACAATGATTATTCATCGCGCTGACATGTTTGGCTTAGCACAGCTTTATCAGCTGCGTGGGCGTGTCGGTCGGTCTAAAGTCCGGGCGTATGCTTATTTAAGTATCCCCGCAAAACGTGTCCTAAGTGAAAGCGCAGATAAACGGCTAAAAGTGTTGCAATCCCTTGACACATTAGGGGCAGGCTTCACACTGGCTAGCCATGATATGGATATTCGCGGCGCTGGAAATTTGCTAGGAGATGAACAATCTGGTCATGTGCGCGAAGTGGGGGTAGAGCTTTATCAAAAAATGCTAGAAGACGCTGTAGCTGAAGCACGCGCTGGCCTTAACGACGAAGATTACACCGATGCTGATTGGTCGCCACAAATTAATTTAGGCGCCACAGTGCTAATCCCTGAGAAATATGTGCCAGACTTAACACAACGCATGGCCTTATACCGCCGACTAGCAGACCTGAATACCCGTGAAGACGTTGATGCGTTTTGTGCTGAACTCATCGATCGCTTTGGCCCCCTCCCAGGAGCTGTAAAACAGCTCGCAGCTATTATGATCATCAAAGGTCATTGCAAGCGCGCAGGTATCGAAAAACTAGAGGCCGGCCCAAAAGGGGTCACACTTTCTTTTAAAGAGGATAGGTTTTCAAATCCGGCGGGTTTGGTTGATTTTATAACGAGTACTGGTAGTGTCGCTAAGTTACGTCCCGATCATAAATTGGTTTATTATGCCCGAATGGACAAAATAAGTGCCAGATTGAAAACAACAGCCTTGATTTCTAGAAAATTAGCCGCTATTTCAGTAAACAGTGACAAATAACGGCACTTAGTCATATTCGTGCCACATTTTGATCACAGGAGTGACATGCTTAATAATGATACTAAGTAAGTGTGAGGCACGAACGTAGGAATTCTAATGGCCCTCATACCTATTAAGCCAGTAATGGCCCGTGCTTTTTTCAAACTTTTAATTTTTGAAGAGCAAACCGTGGCACGGAGTTATAAGCAGAGGGTGGCAAGCGCAAGCTTGTCACCCTTAACTTTTTCTACAAATCACTTTCTTCAATTTGGCTCTCGCCTGAACCATTACAGAAGCGCTATTGGCCCTTTAAATATTACTCTGCATCCGTTATCATACGGTTTTGGTATAAAATTTACCATAAGCAGACTTTTCACGTGTTGGAGTAAACCATGTCTATTGCCATATCCATTGAACGCCGCATCCAAGAATTAGGGCTTGTTATCCCCACGCCTGCTGTTCCCGTAGCAAATTATGTCCCATTTGTGCAAACTGGCAACCTTGTGAGTATCTCTGGGCAAATTCCTATGGGTAAAGATGGGCTTGAATTTGTTGGCAAAGTTGGCAAAACAATCAGCACTGAACAAGCCTGCGATGCTGCTGCCTTGTGCGCCCGTAATTTAATTGCTCAAATGAAAGCAGCCTGCAACGGTGATCTGGAACGGGTTGTGCGCATAGTTAAACTGGGTGGTTTTGTTAACTGCACCGATGACTATCATGACCAGCCGAAAGTGATTAACGCTGCCAGTGATCTGATGGTCGCGGTTTTCGGTGATAAAGGCCGTCATAGCCGCAGTGCTGTTGGTACCAACAGCTTGCCGCTTGGTGTTGCCGTTGAAATCGATGCTTTCATTGAGATTACATAATAATGGCTGCCCCCGTTGAAAAGATAAAAAACCGTGCCTTTCCTTGGCTCGCGCTTAAAAACATAGCGCACCGAGGATTATTTCAGTCAGGCACCGTTTACGAGGAAAACAGTCTACCAGCTTTTGAAGCTGCTGTGCTCGCTGGCTATGCCATCGAACTGGATGTTCAAATGACATCTGACAAGCTTATTGCCGTTTTTCATGATGAAAACCTTAGACGACTAACTGGTATGAACGCAGACATCTGTGAAACGGGTCTACAAACTGTAAAAACATTGAACATTGGCAAAAGTGGATCATGTGTGCCCACATTATATGATGTCTTCGATCTTGTGAATAAACGCACACCAATTTATATAAAAGTAAAAACCAGCGAAAATACAGATATTCAATTAATTTGTGGGGGTATTCGGCATGCCCTTGAAGGCTATGCAGGGGATGTCGCTGTCATGTCGTTCGATCCCCGTATTATTGCATGGTTTAAAAAATATGTGCCGCGCTTTGCTCGTGGTCTTATTCTAGGCCGCGAAGCACTGTTATCGGTCAGCGATAGGATTAAAACGTCTTATTATATTAGCCGCTATAAACCTGACTTCCTTGCTTGTGACATCAATTTATTGCCGAACAGCTTATGTACACCTTGGCGCAAAAAAGGTAGGCCTGTAACCACTTGGACCATACGAAGCAAAGAACAGGAAACAATTGGTAATAAACATGCAGACGCCTTAACCTTTGAGCTTCCTGCTGTTGCTGATCCATTACCCGAAAGCAGTCATTGAATTGTGCTGATGCAAGACAGTAATTCCACATTTATCAACCAGATCAGTGATGTAAAATCAGCAGAATGGGATAGCTTACATGATGGGACTAATCCTTTTATTAGCCATGCGTTCTTAAACGCCTTAGAGCAATCAGGATGCGTAAAAGCTGAAACAGGATGGCAACCACACCATGTCCTTATTCGGGGTGATCGGGGCAGCTTGCAAGCAGCCATGCCCCTATACTTCAAGGGACACAGCATGGGTGAATATGTTTTTGACCATGCTTGGGCTGACGCATATGAGCGCGCTGGCGGCCGCTATTACCCAAAGTTATTATCTGCTATCCCCTTTACACCTGCAACAGGTCCACGATTATTAGCAAACAAAAAGCAGGATCAATCTGCGCTCTTTAAACAAGCGGCTCTTTTATGTGAAGCTAAGGGCTTGTCCAGCTTGCACCTAAATTTTTTAACCGAGGATGATGAACAGCTCTTATCACATGAAAACTTTCTCATCCGTCATGATCAACAATATCACTGGCAGAATGCCAATTATCAAAGTTTCAATGATTTTTTGTCGACACTGACCTCACGCAAACGCAAGCAAATCATAAAAGAACGTCGTACAGCCTTAGAAAATAATGTCAGTATAGAATGGTTATCAGGTCGTGATATCAAACAGAATCACTTTGATGACTTTTATACGTTTTATACGGATACAGGACTACGCAAATGGGGCCAAACTTATTTAAATAGAGAATTTTTTGAACGTATCAGCGACACCATGGCTGACAAAATGTTGTTAATCATGTGCAAACGGGGCGAAAAATACATCGCAGGCGCCCTGAACTTTATTGGCGGCAATACATTATATGGTCGCCACTGGGGTGCCCTTGAGAGCCATCCCGGCCTACACTTTGAGGTTTGCTATTATCAAGCGATTGAATATGCCATCTTGCATAAACTGAAATTTGTCGAGGCAGGCGCACAAGGCCCGCATAAGATCGCCCGTGGATATGTGCCTATCATCACCAAAAGCGCTCATTGGTTCCGTGATGCAGGCTTTAGAGAAGCCGTAGATCGATACCTTAGAATGGAACGCAGCCATGTCGCCGAAGATGCTAACTACGCAGCAACTTTCGCACCCTTTAAGAAACAATAACGAACTTATCTACTAAGGTTTCACTGCTCGCACTTGTTGGGGCAAATCTAGTCAGAAAAATAAGGTCAGTTTTGAATAATTTGGTGCGCTCTCGATTTTGGTTAAGTTTTGGCTAAATTCTGGGATTCTTATTAAAGCGCTTGCATCATAGTATTCAAGCGCCTAAAAGGCCCTGCCTTAAGTATTAAAGGCGATTTGATGTAAAATGAGTTTAACATATGACCAGTATAAATTTCACCAAGGGACTGACGTTAGGTCAGACTAAAACTGACACACTATCAGGACTAACTGTTGCCTTGGCCCTTGTGCCAGAAGCCGTTGCCTTTGCGTTTGTTGCACAAGTGCACCCACTTGTTGGCCTCTATGCTGCTTTTATTGTCGGATTAATCACAGCCGTTTTTGGTGGTCGCCCTGGCATGATATCTGGTGCCACTGGTGCCCTGGCTGTTGTTATGGTATCGCTGGTTGTCACTCACGGCGTGGAATATTTATTCGCCACTGTTGTACTGATGGGTATTTTACAAGTTTTGGCGGGGATATTGCGACTGGGAAAATTTATCCGAATGGTGCCGCACCCTGTGATGTTAGGGTTTGTTAATGGCCTTGCAATTGTTATTTTCCTAGCGCAGCTAACTCAGTTTAAAGATGTCAATACTGGTTTATGGTTATCGGGCATGCCGCTGTTAATGATGCTTGGTCTTGCCTTTTTGACGATGGCTACAATTTGGGGCGCGAGCAAATATATCAAAGCCTTCCCTGCCCCGCTGCTGGCAATCTTAGCAGTTTCACTTCTTGTCATTGGTTTGGGGCTAGATGTCCCTCGGGTTGGTGATTTAGCGTCGATAAAAGGCGGCTTACCAATTTTTCATATCCCCGAAGTGCCGTTAGACTTGGAAATGCTTAAAATTATTTTCCCATATAGCCTTATTTTGGCAGCAATTGGATTAATTGAAAGCTTGCTGACCTTAAATTTGGTGTCAGAACTCACCGAAACAAGCGGTGGTGCCAGCCAGGAATGTGTCGCCCAAGGGACATCCAACATTGTCACAGGTTTTTTTGGTGGCATGGGTGGCTGTGCGATGATTGGTCAAAGCATGATCAATATTAATAGCGGTGGCCGCACGCGGCTAAGCGGTATTAGTGCGGCTTTATTTCTGCTGATTTTTATTTTATTTGCAAGCAATCTCATCGAACAAATCCCTTTAGCTGCCTTGGTGGGAGTTATGTTTATGGTTGTCATTGGCACATTCGCATGGTCTAGCCTACGCATTATGCATAAAATTCCTGTATCCGATGCGATTGTTTTATGTCTTGTCTCAGCCGTGACAGTTATCAGTGATCTTGCGGTTGCTGTCGTGGTTGGTGTGATCGTTTCGGCCCTAGTTTTTGCATGGAAAGCCTCGAAACGCATTGGGGTTGAACACAGCTTAGACACCCACGGCAGTGAAGTCTATAAATTACACGGACCTTTATTTTTCAGCTCAGTTGAAACCTTTCATGACATTTTTAAATGTAATGAAGCAAGTCAAGATGTGGTTGTTGATTTTCTTGATTGTCGTGTTTGGGACCACAGCGGTATTCAAGCCATAGATGCACTTGCCGTTCGCTATAAAAAAGCGGGTAAAACCCTGCACCTGCGCCACCTATCTAAAGATTGCCGTAAGCTATTAAAGCGCGCAGGAAACCTAGTTGAGGTTTCAATTATCGAAGATCCACAGTATGGTATTGCTGTTGATTACCCTGAGGCCAACAAAGCATCCTAAAATGCCCTAATTTAAAAATGAGGCAAATTATGCTCGATTTAGCTGATACAATTTTAGAAAAACATTCAGTAACCATCGCTGCACATCGTACCAGCGTGTCATTGGAGCGAGGCTTTTGGCGGCATTTACAACGTCTTGCCAAGGAAAAAAATATCTCCTTAAATGAACTGATAAGGCAAATAGATGAAGCCCGTTCAGGATCACTTTCAGGTGCCCTGCGTACCTATGTTTTACAAGAACTAGAGCAATTTGTTGATCGCATTGATCCAATCACATAACTTTTATTGCTTGTTGTTTTGATCCGTTAATTCTGCTTTTTCACGCGCGGCTTCTATTGCTTCTCTGCGCGCAATCAGCTGCTTTTCGCGCAGTTTCTCCAACAAGTCAAACGCCTTGGTGAAAACGGCTGCGGCAGGATCCAAAGCAGCTTCCCCAGATGCAGCAATGGCTTCTTGGTTTTTATACAAAGCTGACCTCAATCGGTGTTCTATCTGAGACGTTACAAATCGTTCCAACTGCCGACTATCAAACGAGCGTATTGGATATTGCAAGGGGCCTTGAATTTTAAGCGGAACACTTGGGGCATCAATTGGTTCTGCTAGGTCAATGTCCCCTTTAAGCGTCATAATATCACTGGGGAAATTCAATTGCCCATCTAATGTAAGAGCACCCCAAGCACCCTTGGCTTCAAAGGCTTCAACTAAGGCAACCCCCGTATCGAATGTTAATGCAGCAGATAAATCGCTATAGGCTGTTTTACCGCCCCGCAAGGAAGCACTTATGTTACGAAGGAATGCCCCTGGGCTAGTAGAGTTTTGAATAGTTTTCACAACGTCTTGAACTGCCATAAATTCTAGGGAACCCGCCCAGGCATCAAGGGATACTTCCCCATTTAATGTTCGCAATGCCGTCTCTATATCCGCCGTATCCGCCGATACCGTCATATCTACTTTTGCTTCACCCGTAAAAAAAGGGGGATATTTCGTGGCTTCCAGCGCTTTAGATATATCAATGCGGGAGACTTGTAAGTTGCTTTGAATATGCGGCGAATGACCGTTCCCTAGTTCTTGCACATCACCGAAATTCTGGTTTTCAGCTAGAATATTCACATGGCCCGCTAAAGTGCCTGAACCAAGACGGGCCTCATCACCCAAACTGATTCGCACACTCTGGTCCCCCATTATTAATGTCGCGTTAGGGATAACAGTTTCATGGCCCATTAATATTAGATTTTGCAGATTTAAATTTAAACTCCCACTGCTACGGGCCCAAAATGTTGATAACGAAGGCTTCTTTATAATAGCTGGTCTTTCAGGAACATGATTTAAATATGCGTCTAAATTGAAATTGGCTATTTGAACATCCCCTATCACATCATAAGCACCAGGGGCATCTGCCTTTAACTTAAGGACACCACTTCCAGCAATTCGGGCTTTACCACTGCGTATATCAAGGGCTTTCACATTAACCTGTTTTTGTGTAAGCGACCCTTCAAAACTTAGACTAAGATTATCATTAGACTGAGGCACTTTAATTGGAACTGTAAACGTAGAAAATACATCCGAAATCTGAGTGTGATCATAAGAAACACGATACTCGGTTCGTGTTTCGCTCCCGTCTGATACCATTTCTAAATCTGGGTGGGGGACTGTAACATCAAAAGATATTTGCCCCCCTGCGAACTCCCCATTTGCTGTAATTTGTGATTGCTCTTGATCCATATTTTTCTGAATGGAAACGTTAATATCGACGGCCATTTCCGACTGAAAACGGGGTTGCTGGGGCGTTTGGCCTTGTCCCCTGCCAATAATATAGTCAAGAAGATGTGCAATGTCGCCGTGCTGCACCCTACCTTGTAAAGTGTAAGACGTTGGTAATAGTACCCCATCCTTCATATCGATGACAGCTGTACCGCCCAATTTTAAGGACCCTTGGTCATGGTTGGCTATTAGGGCTAAACGTAAATTATCTAGTGGTCCCGTTAAACTAACCTCACCCGTAACCGCTTGGGCTTTAGCCGCCGAAAAATACGGCGTTAGTTCAGGCATACCATGCTTCAAGAAAGGTAATCGCCATTTTTCCAGATTTAACCGCCCATCAATAATCCAGTCATCGCCAGATTTTGTCAGATACCCTGTTGTGTCAATATGACCATCTTTATGATCTATCCGAAAGTGACTAAGGGACACACCATCCGGTCCAATGCTCGCCTGTAAAGAGGCCTTGTTAAATCTGTTCTGCCCCCAAAAAATACGGTCTGCGAATAAGCGAACATCGGCAGGCGCATCGGGCAACATCAATTCAAAATCATCTAAGATATTTGATGGTTTTTTTTGCCTGCCAGACATTGCAGACAAGCCCTGAACTGCTGGCATATAAGCGTCTAAATTAAGTTGCCCTAAGTGCAAATCCACTTGTTGAATCGATAAGGAATTACTGTCTTCCCTTGCTTGGTCAAAGGCCCCACTTATCGTCCCAGATATTTCTGTTGTGTCAATGGCACCTGTTAAGTCACTAAACACCCAAGCAGTATTATCAATACCAAAGGAGGCACGAAAATCTGCTGTAGCAAGGCGGCCTAAGGCTAGATCATCATTGATATCAATCCCCAACCAGCGCAGAAAATCTTTCATACTGCCCGACTGCATATGACTTCGCCCAGTAAAATGCCCTACATTATCATACAGGCCTGTCAATGAAACTGTTGTAGCCCCGGGGAAAAGCGCTTGAGCGTGTGAGAGATTAATTCCCTCTTGCAAAAATGAAAGCGAAGCATCTAATTTTTGTACAAGCCCGTCTTTAACTCTGATGCCCTCAACACTAATATCTATGCCACCAGAAAACGGAACTGAACTATCTTGTGATTGCAACTTTTGGCCTTGTGGTAATAGTCGCATATTTTGCCAAGCCGCCGCATCGACAATTCCCAGCGCAATCATCCCTGTCACACTACGTGTATCAGGACTTATGGTGACATTGATTTGCCCTCGCGTACCACCCAATGTCACAGACCGTCCAATAAGCTGTATTAGCCCGCTATTATTATGAAACTGTGTATCAATACGGAAGGGCTGCTGAATATCTGTAATGCGTATGGGATTGGGCATAAATTTTGAAAAACTAGTCACAAAACGCGCTATATCATTACCAAATGCTTCAAGACGGCCTGTATATTTCGCTTGCCCCTGCTGCCCCAGCTTACCATGACCAGATAATTTCAAGGTTCCCCCAGGGGTAATAATTTTCATGCGCAAAGCGTGCTCATTACGGCTTTCTATTTTGCGAATTTGGCCGTTCGTCTCATACTTTTCCTCTGCTAACTCAAACGATGCATTCCATTCCAAAGGGCCGTCTGGGACCTGTCCTTTTAAGTCTAGCGACACATCATTCAAGACGATAGGGTCCTGCTGAAAAGGCACAACAGAAATTCGACTGCGCTTTAAATGCAAACGGTCTAATATGACAGATGAATAAGTCGCTGATGTTTCACTTGGTTCACCAGTGTCGCGGTGCTGTGGCCAGCCTTCTGCAAGCCAATCTCCATCGACATTTTGCCGTATCTTTAGCTCAAATCCATCAAGCTCCAACCGTTGGATCTGCAACTGCCCCTGAAGCAAATCCAAAAATCCAAGCCGGATATATAAGTTATCTGCGCTGGCAAGCTGTAAATCATCGGATGAAGACCCTGCGGGGTGCAGTCTAACTTTTTCAGCTGTAAAAGTTGGGCGCGGTAACAATTGCACGGATATATTACCATCAAGATGCACATCAATGCCCACCTGCTGGGAAGCAAGCAATGCTAAATCTGCCCGATAAGCATTCCAATCAATATAGGAAAGTGCAAACGTAATCCCAATACCAAGCACAGCAATCAAGCCGCCCATATAAATTAACAACGTTTGCAAAACAGTTTTTTTATGACCAGTATTTGTCTGCATCTTTTATTTTACTCGCACCACACAGGTTTGAAATCCAAAACCAGATTAAAGACGGTTTCCTAATAGTCTCACATAATCACTCAATAAATTAGGTAATATTACAAAGGATTTTACTTCACCTAGTGCATCGTCTTACATTATGATATTAGATGATAAACTTTGATTAAGCAAAGCTCATTCTGGATGGAACTTTAGTGCGCGACCAACAAAAAACATCGCAGTCACAGGACACGTTAGTAAAACGGGCTAAGGACCTGATATTAGGGGCTGGCCGCTATGACCATATTAGTATAATGGTTTTGGCCGCCATTTGCGGCGTTTTAGTTGGCTATATGGCCATTGGTTTTTATATTGGCATCGATTTTTTATATCAGTTTCTTTATGGATTTAATGAAACTGACCTTGCCTCAGGGGTCAAAACATTGCCTTGGTGGCATGTATTATCCGTACTTATCGTTGCTGGCCTAATTGTTGGTCAACTTCTTAGATTTTTGCCAGATCACCTTACCCAAGGTGTCCCCCATGTCATTGAAGCCAGTAGCCTGCACGATTCTAACATGTCTATCCGACACGGTATAATCAGCGCAGCCGCTACACTGATTAGCTTGGGCGCTGGTGCATCAGCTGGGCGCGAAGGCCCTGTCGTCCATTTCGGTGCGACATTATCCAGCACGATAACGCAACTTTTTGGCCTAAGCCCTGCTGTGGCGCGTACACTGCTTGGGTGCGGGGTTGCTAGTGCGGTTGCCGCCTCCTTCAATGCGCCGATTGCGGGGGTGTTTTTTGCCTTAGAAGTCGTAATAGGTCATTATGCCTTACATACATTCACACCTGTTGTGATTGCGGCGATTGCTGGCACACTTGTGTCACGGGCGCACTTTGGTGATTTCCCAGCTTTTCAGTTAACCGACATTGCTATTACAAGCTTTTGGGAATTCCCAGCCTTCATGCTGCTGGGTGTTGTTTCCGCTTTCATCGCTATTATTTTTATGGCAGGTCTTAATTACGGTGATAAAATCCGGTCTCGCTTTACCCGTATCCCCTATTGGGTACACCCAGCTTTGGGTGGGGTTGGCATCAGT
Organism: Kordiimonadaceae bacterium; assembly: GCA_014238195.1. Taxonomy (GTDB): domain Bacteria; phylum Pseudomonadota; class Alphaproteobacteria; order Sphingomonadales; family Kordiimonadaceae; genus JABABO01. The sequence continues at coordinate 10,610 of JABABO010000009.1, forward strand.
ATTATCGCTTTCAAGTACCCAGAGGTCCTAAGCGTTGGATATGAAGCCACATCAAATGCTTTAAACGGCTATTATGAATTAAAATTTATGGTGATTTTGATTGTGGCGAAAACCGCAGCCACCATTATCTCAATCGCCAGCAGGTTCGGCGGCGGTGTTTTTTCACCGTCCCTATTTCTTGGGGCTATGGTTGGCGGTACATTCGGCATTATTGCTGCAAATGTATTTCCTGAGATGGCCTCGTCCCATAATGTCTATGCTATTGTGGGGATGGGTGCGCTTGCATCTGCGGTAATGGGTGCCCCCATATCAACTATGCTGATCGTATTTGAAATTACTGGGGAATATAGCACAACAATTGCTGTGATGATCGCAAGCGCAGTTGCCACAATGATTGCTAATGTTTTTCATGGTCGGAGCTTTTTTCACATGCAACTCGCGACCCGTGGTATTCGACTGGAACAAGGCCGCGCCAGCTATCTTTTAAAATCCGCCACTGTTAGCAGCCATATGTCACGGGATTTTTTCACCATTCATAGCGATGATACACTCATGCACGCACGGGAACTTCTTGTTGCACAAGGCGGTGGCCTTTTGATAACCACCGATGGGGCAGGAAAAATGACTGGCACTTTATCGCTTAATGATCTACCCACTGATATTTTTGATGATGAACGGGCTGCATCGATGACAACAGGTGAGATTTGCCATGATATGCCCCTTACTGTTAAAACAACAGACCTGTTACAAGTCGCACTGACGCGGATGGAACAATCAGGCGAAGACATTTTACCAGTTGTGGCAGCCGATGATGAACAGACTGTAATAGGGTTGATTTATCACCGTGCAGTCATGCAAGAATATAACCGTGCCTTGTTGGAAAACCAAGGCCAGCATAATCAATCGAAACAGTCTTAAGATGGCTGTTGGCGATCAAAAGAAAAACCACCATGAATGATAGCTTTGACCTAAACGACTTGGATATTGATAGCCACTCAATTCCGCAAATGGACGGCGACACTGCGCAGCCCATTGATGGAGGGCGCCTTGCATATCTTGATGACCTCAATAAGCCGCAAACAGATGCCGTTCTTGCCACCGAAGGGCCTGTTTTGGTTTTAGCGGGTGCTGGCACAGGGAAAACACGTGTCCTTACAACACGGCTAGGCCATCTGGTGGCGACAGGTCGCGCTGCTCCTTGGAATATACTCGCGGTAACATTTACCAATAAGGCAGCAAATGAAATGCGGGGACGTGTCGAAACTGTCATTAACCAAACTGCGGAAGGTATGTGGCTGGGCACATTTCACAGTATTTGTGTTCGTATCTTACGCCGCCACGCTGAACTTGTGGGTTTATCCAGCAATTTCACGATATTGGACAGTGATGATACCGTGCGCTTGCTCAAACAATTAATCCAAGCGGAAGGCATTGATGAAAAACGTTGGCCTGCCCGCCAATTAGCTGGATTGATTGACCGCTGGAAAAATAAAGCCATGTCGCCTGCACATATTCCAGAGGACGAAGCTTACAGCTATGCTGATGGCAAAGGGAAAAAGCTTTATGCTTTATATCAGGCGCGATTAAAAATACTCAATGCATGTGATTTTGGTGACCTGTTGATGCATGTCATCGCGATTTTTCAAAACAAAAACAACAAGGATATTTTACAAAAATATCAAAACCAATTTAAATATATTTTGGTTGATGAGTATCAAGATACCAATGTTGCACAATATTTATGGCTGCGGCTTTTGTCGCAAGCGACACAAAATATTTGCTGTGTGGGTGATGATGACCAATCAATATATGGCTGGCGCGGCGCTGAGGTCGGTAATATTTTGCGTTTTTCTGATGATTATAAAGGTGCTTTGGTAATAAGACTTGAGCAAAACTATCGATCAACGGGACACATCCTTGCTGCCGCGAGTGCCTTAATTACCAAAAATACAAATCGGCTTGGTAAAACCCTATGGACATCATCGGGTGACGGCGAAAAAGTAAATGTTCAAGGGGTTTGGGATGCCCCAGAAGAAGCCCGTACCATTGGTGACGAGATTGAACGCAAACAGCGTGAAAACCACCCCCTTAGCGAAATGGCGATCTTGGTGCGTGCTGGCTTTCAAATGCGGGAATTTGAGGAACGTTTGATCACCATTGGCTTGCCTTACCGTGTGATTGGTGGCCCACGCTTTTATGAACGCGCTGAAATTCGTGATGCCATGGCGTATCTGCGCGTCATAGCACAGCCCGACGATGACCTTGCTTTCGAGCGCATCATAAATGTCCCCAAACGCGGGATTGGTAAAACCACAGTTCAAAAACTACATGAACATGCGCGCGCGCTTGGTGTGTCGATGACATATGCCGCCCAGCATATGGTTGATAATGATATGCTGCCGGCCAAAGCACGAACAACAGTCAGTCGCCTGCTGCATGACTTTCAGCGCTGGCGGCAATTTGAGGCTGAATCAGGCCAACATATAGAGCTAACCGAAATGGTTCTTGATGAAAGTGGCTACACAGAAATGTGGCAAAACCACAAAGCCCCAGATGCGCCAGGCCGTTTGGATAACTTAAAGGAGATGGTCAATGGTATGGCCGAGTTTGAAAATCTGGCAGGATTTTTGGAACATATCGCGCTTGTGATGAATAATGATCAAAATGACACAGATGAAAAGATAACACTAATGACTTTGCACGCTGCTAAGGGTTTAGAATTTGATACGGTGTTCTTACCTGGTTGGGAAGAAGGGATATTTCCAAGTCAACGTACCCTAGATGAAACGGGCATAAATGGATTAGAAGAAGAGCGCAGACTAGCTTATGTGGGCATGACAAGGGCGCGTAAAAAATCCCACATCTATTTTGCAGGAAATCGGCAGATTTATGGTCAGTGGCAATCAAGCCTACCAAGCCGCTTTATCGAAGACTTGCCCGAAGAGCACATTGATGTGGAAGCCGCACAAGGGTTATATAGCACCCGCCCGCAACATGGGTGGGGTCATGCTTCAGAAAATAGTGATGACCAAGTGTATGATGCCATGAGCACAGATAACACTCGTGTAGGCTATGGCCCAGGTTGGCAACGGTCACAACAAAATAATCATTATGCTCAGCACTCAGCTGAGACGACATATCAAGCTTATGGTCCTAAAAAGCGATATTCAGCGATTGAAGGCAGGCATAAAAAATCAAGCCAAGCTCATGACGATACAGCTAAAACTGTTAGCCAATTTGCCGTCGGTGAACGTGTGTTTCATGAAAAATTTGGTTATGGGACTGTCAAAGATATGGATGGTAATAAATTACTTGTTAGCTTTGAAAAAGCAGGCAGTAAACGGATTGTTGACCGTTTTATCAAACCAGCATAAACACCTATATTTCAAGCAAAGGGGCTATATTCATGACTGAAAAAATTTGGTGTTTATCAGGTGCGCTTTCCTTGAGGGACGCTGAATGTTTTTCAAAAGCCTGCGGACATATGGCTGAGGCCACTGGGGCATTTCCCCCAACGATTAGTCAGTTTGAAATCCCAAATTCCCAACTATGGCAGATGGAAGCCTTTTATAATGGAAAGCCAAGCGACGAGGAACTTCGTAAACTGCTATCAGACTGCCAAATGACCGATTGGATTTATACCCTAGAAATTATTGAA
>JABABO010000264.1 GCA_014238195.1 Kordiimonadaceae bacterium
GATGCACCTGTATCTGGTGGTCAAGCAGGTGCAGAAAATGGTTCATTGACAATTATGTGCGGTGGTGATGCTGTCGCTTATGCTGCTGTGGAACCGATCATGAAAGCCTATGGTAAGATGATCAGGCTTATAGGTGGTGTGGGCGCAGGTCAGCAGGCAAAAATGGTCAATCAAATTTGCATCGCAGGTGTTGTTCAAGGCTTATCAGAAGCGCTCCATTTTGCACTGGAAGCGGGATTAGATGCTAAATCAGTCGTCGAGGTTATCTCAAAAGGTGCTGCACAAAGTTGGCAAATGGAAAATCGCGCTGAGACGATGATTAACGGTGAATTTGATTATGGATTTGCTGTTGATCTCATGCGTAAAGATTTAGGCATTGTACTAGGCGAAGCCGACAGAATTGGTGTTTCACTGCCGATCACTGCGCTGGTAGACCAGTTTTACAGCGATGTACAAACACTGGGGGGAGGGCGCCAAGATACAAGTAGTTTAATACGGCGTTTTCGAAGCTAATTAAGTAGCGCATATGACAATGAAGCCCTTTAAAACCTGCTACCTTCATATTGGTGCCCCCAAAACGGGGACAACCAGCATACAACTGACCCTTCATCAAGGGCGGTCAAAGCTATTAGCTGAGGGAATTTACTATCCATCAATGGCCCCAACTCAGGTCTTTTTTGCATCATATTTTAGAGAAAACCCTAAAAGCATGTTTTTCCACCGACAGTCAGGACGCATAACCGAAGCTGACGTGGATGAGTTTAATGACAGGCTGTGGTCGCGTTTTCAAGCTGAGCTAGACGACATTAAAAATACATTAAGAGAACAAAATAAAGATCAGATGAAAAGCATTGTTATTTCTTCTGAAATGTTGCCCAGCACTGAAGAACATCAGTGCGTTAAAATGTCTGAATATCTTAATAGTATAGCAGAAAGAGTTGTTGTTATATTTTATGTTAGGCATCCTGCTAGTCAAATGGCTTCTTCAGTGCAGCAAAGTGTAAAAGTGGGTATGGCAAGCACTAAATTCCCACAAAATTATAAGTTTTACTCGGCGGGGGTGGCTCGGAAATTTGCAAAAACTTTTGGCTTAGACAATATGTGTGTGAAAGAATTTCATCGTGATTTGTTAGACGAAGGTGATAGTGTTGTTGATTTTTTAAATATCATAGAGTGTCCAGAAAACGTAAGAGCCACCTTGCCAGTCATTAAGGAAAATTCTAGCCTGTCGCAGGAAGCTGTGTTGTTGACCGATGCGGTGAATATTCAATTTCCCGAGCTAGAAAATGGTGTTTGGAATAATGGGCGCGCGCTTGATCTTGATTTATCCGATATTTCAGGCCAACGCTTTCAATTGGACCGTGCTGTAGTTGAGGAAATTGTTCGCGATTCATCTACCAATTTACAAGAACTGCGGGATATATATGGATTAAGATTAAACGACGATGATTATATGCAACAAGTTGATCATAAAACTGAGTTGTTTAATGATCAAACGATTAAAACAATTGGTTTGAAACTGAATGAATATCGTTTAGAAACGCAGAAATTACGATCTCAGAGCATGGTCTTTGAGGCGCGTTTGCTAGCCAATGAAAAAAAATATAAGCTTGCAATAACAAAATTGAAGCAAGCGCTCCAAGCATGGTCAGGTTGTATTGAAGCATTAAAGTGGTTAAATCATATTCAACAACAAGCGAAGCTGAAAAATGTTGATATAGTTCAATTAAGTAAGAGCCTTGTCATTCAAAATCCAGATAATGACGCTTTTCAAGCCTTTTATGATGAAATTAAACAGGCGCAGAAGTAAAGAGTTTAGCATATTCACATCATAGCATGGTATCTTCATAGCATAGTATCTTCTGGCGTTTCTTCCTGTATTATAGGCACTATAAGCGAAAAGACGCTCCCACCACTATTAGGGCATTCAAGATTAAGGCTGCCGCCCATATATTCTGCTAGTCCGCGTGCTAGCGATAAGCCTAACCCTGCGCCGCCATGCATGCGGGATAATGTGTCATCAACCTGCACAAAATGACCAAAGATTTTGCTGCGGTCTTTGGGTGCGATACCACTGCCACTATCGCGAACCGTTATATGGAGTTCGTTTTGGTCCGCGGCACTTAGTTCCGCGTTAAACTGAATGGACCCATCATTTGTAAATCGCAGAGCATTATCAAGCAGGGCGTTTATGATCTGTAGAACAGATTTTTGATCAATATTGATGCTTTGTTCATGCAGAATTGGCTGAATATGTGCGCTAAAGGTTAGGTTGGTTTCTTTGGCGCGATCTTCTGATCGCTTCATCAGGCTAGCTAGAATGTTAGGCAATAATACGTGGCCACGGTTTATGGTATATTTTTTGGTGTCTAACATCGCAATATCAAGAATTTGAGTGACAAGTTTTGTCATGTCGCGGGTTGCGTCGGCTGCAAGGGCGATATACTCAACTTGCTGGGCATCTAGATCACTATTTTCCAGCAAGGTAATGAATCCATGAATGCCATTTAGCGGGGTTTTTAATTCGTGGCTCATATTTGCTATGAAACGTGTTTTTGCATTAGAGGCCTCTGTCGCCGTTTGGCGGTTTTCTTCCACTTTCGCTAGGAAGTTTAAAGCAAACCATACAGCCAGAAATACACTTAGGGCTATAAGGGCTGATAAGGCCCTGATTAACCAAGCATCTGGTGTGCTTGTAGCCCAGCCAGAATTTGGGGCTGCCGCTAAGACCCATTGTGCACCACCTGGTAAATTTACTAAAGTTTCAACAGGCGTTTTATCAAAGACATCCCTAGGGCCAAAGAATATATCCCCATCATAACCCTTACCATCAGACCCTTGAATAGCAACAGTAATGGGAAGCGTATCAGACAATAAACCAAACGCTTCATACAGGCGTTGGCTGTCAAGTGGGATGGAAATGATACCCCAAAACTCCCGTTCGGCTTGATCACTGGATTCTGGTAATTTATAGACAGGAAAACGGACAATAAAAGCCCGCACACCTTGCATCAGTGTTGTTGGTCCTACAATGACGGGACGACCTGTCTTGCGAACTTGGAACGCAGCATCACGCCGGCTAGGAAGTTGATGATAATTAATCCCAATTACTTGCTCGTTACCCTCAAGTGGATACACAAACTTCACAGTAAAATCTGGTGCAGCAACTATGGACCGTATGAACGGGTAGCGTTCCACCATATCGGCTGCAAGATAATTAAACTCCTTCAAACCCATATCTGGCCGTGCGCTGAATGTTGCTACTAATCCGCTGATCAAATAACTACTGTTCGCGAAACGGTCTTCGATTTGCTCCCGCACAAGGGCAGATTCCTTTGTTACAAGCTCGCGCTCGGACGCTAGGGTGCGCTTATGGCTGGCATCAATAAGAAAGGAGGATAAAATTTGGAAAAGCAGCAGCGAAAAAAGACAGGATGCTGCCAACCAAATTTTCATCTTTTTTACCATAAAGTCTAACCCAGTTTGACTGCTGCGCGTACAATTACAATTAATGACCTATAAAGGATTTCTTTAGCAGCGATTCATTAAACTTTCCATGATTTATCATAGTTTTGGTTGACAATTCGTTACGAACCGATTAGTCAGCGCTTCTCAACGAATGGATAAGGCAAAGGTGATCTTATCCGCGTGGGTAACTTTGTGCAACGAAATTTGACGCACACCGCCCACGGCGCAAATTAAAAGGAGCGATTCGCATGTCAAAGCGTATCCAGACGAAGTATAAAATCGATCGCCGCATGGGCGAAAATATTTGGGGCCGCGCTAAATCCCCAGTGAACCGCCGTGAATACGGCCCAGGCCAGCACGGTCAACGCCGTAAAGGCAAGCTAAGCGATTTCGGCATTCAACTGCGTGCTAAGCAAAAGCTTAAGGGCTATTACGGCAACATTTCCGAAAAACAATTCCGCCGTTACTATGACGAAGCTGTGCGCCGCAAAGGCGATACGGGTGAAAATTTAGTGGGTATTCTTGAATGCCGTCTAGACGCGCTTGTGTACCGTGCGAAATTTGTACCCACTGTGTTTGCTGCCCGCCAGTTTGTTAACCACGGACATGTGCTTGTCAATGGTCGTCGCTGTAACATTCCATCTGCTATGGTCAAAGCAGGTGATGTGGTAGAAATTCGTGAAAAATCGCGACAGATTAATATGGTGATCGAAGCGGCTGGTTCCCCAGAACGTGATGTCCCAGAATATCTTAGCGTCGATAGCACTAAGGCAACTTTTGTACGTGTTCCGACACTGGACGAAGTCCCTTATCCTGTGATTATGGAACCTAATTTAGTGGTGGAATTCTATTCACGTTAAATTGTTATATTTTTAACGTGCAATATTAAAAAGAATGATGCATATTAAAGGGGAGATCGTGATGACACTAGGAAAAACTGTAAAACCATGTTTAGTTTTGGCGACAGCTTTGATGATGTCTGCATGTGCTACTAAGCAATACGGACGAGTTCAAGGGTTGTCTGATGTGGAAAAGAAACATTATTCATGCCGGGAAATAGCAATAGAACTTGAAAAGGTAAGGCAGTTTGAGCTTCAGATTGAAGAAACAGGTAAATTTGATGGGAGGACTGCATTGGGCTTTTTAGGTGATTTTGGTATTGGTAACAGTATGGCTAAATCTGATGCTACAAGGTCTGCGAAAATCAGAAGATACGATTTGGAGAGTTTGCAGGCAAACAACAATTGTACGGCAGGAATTTTGCCAGCAAGTGAGGTAAATAAATCTGATAGCTGATCATCATTTATGGTAATTACGCAGTCAATGATTTTAAGATAAAATGATCTATGGCATTTCATGTCGTGGATCATTTTTTAGGTTTCTTTGAAACGCTGTTTTTAATTTTTCATCAGGCCGAAAGCGGTTCTTTGATATCTGCTTGTTAAAACGCTTTTATAAGGTCCGCAGAGTGCGGCCAATTACTGTCTTGGGCTGCTTTGTAAAGAATACCATCACGTGCCTACCTTTCAGCCTCAAACGGTTTTTCTGACTAGCTTACGCCTTGTCCGCCATGATTCGATGGGCCTTTGACCCAGCAATCATCGTAGCAAATTTAGGGCTTTTACCCTTGCTGGCTGGGGTTGTATGAA
>JABABO010000014.1 GCA_014238195.1 Kordiimonadaceae bacterium
GATATGGACATCCACAGTTTTTAACAGAAGCTATTATAAGTGCTTGCGAGCAAGATTATCCACATCCTATTTATGTTGTCGTAGTCGATGACGGTTGTCGTTACCAAGAAACAGGGCAAGTTGTTGAAAACTTGATGCTTGAATTTGAAGGTCATCTTTTCTATTTACGACAAAAAAATACTCGCTTACCTGGAGCGCGGAATGCTGGAGTTCGATTTCTTTTACAGCTTGACGCTGGTTTGGATTGCATTTTCTTTTTGGATGCGGATAACCGTTTAAGCTCATTTTCCATAAGTCAATATAGAATGGCTTTAGGCGATGATCCAAAAATAGGTTGGGCTTATCCAGCTATCAGCTTTTTCGGACTGAACTGGGCCAAAGAAGACCCCCATATACTAGAAACAGCACCGAATTATTCTTTGTTAAAACATTTAGCGAGTAATATTTCAGAGGCTGGCTCGTTGGTGAGGACTGATGTTTTTCGGGCAGGTGTTTTTTTTGATGAAAGCATGACTTTTGGCCTAGAGGACTGGGATTTTTGGTTAAGTGCCATAGTATTAGGATACCAGGGTGTCCATGCAACAAATGCAGGCTTTTCTTATCGGCAACGTCCTGAAAGCATGTTGGCTGAATCTCATCGTAGTGCGGGTGAAATTATTTCTGGTATGCAAAGAAAACATAAAAAATTATATAATTATCACTATGTTAGCCAGCAGGTTCATAATGAAGCACCATCGTATGCGCTTATACTAATTGATCAAGAAAAAGTGCTTCTCACATCGGATATAATGCTTGATGGCAAGGTGGTTTCCCTGTCTGATTTTAGTGAAATGACTGTTAAGAAATATCACGATCTGAAGCAGTTTTTTTACCCTGAAAATCTAATTCTTATACATTCAGAAAAATTAGAACAGATTCGATTTAGCTGCGTAAGCATCCGTTACTTGCTATGGAAAACTAGGGGTGTGAGCGCGGGGTATAGTCTTATTATTGAAAATGAGAATATTAAGATCAAGCAAGGTAATACTATAAATAAGTGTATAGGCGATTTTTATCATATAAATGCGGAAAGTTTTTTCTCCTCTTTGCAGGATACGACGGAATCTTTTGATACTTTTAACACATTAGACTGCAGACTTTATGGGCCCTTATATAATGGACCATTAAGCGCTAATACATTTGTTTCAAAAACGTCAGTTAAGATGCATCTGACGCAATTGAAGGATGCTATCATATCATCGCCTTGCCCCATTCAGCATGTACAGTGCCGCTATGCAGGCCCAGATGTGCGTGAAATACGGTCAAAATTTGTGAAGGCATTTTGTAGTCATGAAGGGATGGAACCATATCCTATTATAATACCGAAAGGGCAGCGGCGTATCGTTGTGGCAGTAAAGGCCACTTTTTTAGCGGTGCAGTCTTACTGCGATATTATAAAAGAAACCCTTCAAGATTTAAAGCAAGCGAATGCTTTTGTTCAATGTATTCTAGACTATCATGCGCAAGACACTGAAAAACCGGCCCTGCCAAAAGACTGGCTCCCATACATTGATGATTTTACCCCGCTTGAGCTATTAAGCTGTCGCAATAATTTTCGACTATATTTGAATAGGCGATTTGAGGCGGATTTTTTTGATGGGGGTGATGTGGATGCAATCGTGATAGCCAGAGGGGCTGAGGCGATTATATCTTTCGGGACGACAGCTTTGTTAGAAGTGTTGGGTGATCTAAAAAAAGATGGCACATCAGGGCATGTTGTGACTGTGGGGCATATTTTGCCAGATCAGCAAGCTTTTGAAGATGCAAAAATTTTAGCGTATGAACATTCGATAACGTCGGTCTTAGCTGACAGTGAAACCAAGTATCGATTATCGGCTTTTGGTGTTCCACCAAGCAAAATAGTTTCACATTCACCTTCTTTGTCTATCCTTAATTTACTAGGGTATGATGAGAATATTTCAGTGGAAAAGACATGCGCTTAATCACAAAATTTAAAGAATTTTTTCAGCGCGGGCCTTTCAAGCCTCCATTGCTTGAAGGGTATGTTTTTATTGTAACCTATGGCCGCACGGGTTCGACATTATTGCAAACTATACTGCAATCAATTGATGGATATACTATTCGCGGCGAAAATATGAATGCATTATATGGATTATTTCTAAGCCATAAAGCCATAAAGGAGGCTCAGCAAGTGATGCGAAAAGGCCAGATTCCTAAGCATGGCCCTTGGTATGGTATGGATAAGGTTCATAGCAAAGTGTTTGGTAATCGTCTGGTGAAAGTTTTTCGAAAAACCATACTGCAGCCTGAGAAGAATACCCGTGTGTTAGGGTTTAAGGAAATTAGATTTAATCAAGCCGCTGATGACTTTCCAGCTTACCTTAATTTTATACAAACCTTCTTTCATCCTGCTAAGTTTATTTTTTTGACGCGAGATGCAGCGCAGGTTTCACAATCGCGCTGGTGGGCAGATATGGATGAAAAGCTAGTATTTGAGATGATCGAGGATTGTAATACAAAATTTTTAGCCTATCAAAAAAATCACCCAAAAACTTGCTTTGCAATTGATTATAGTGATTTTAATAATAATGCTGAGGGGCTGAAAGGATTATTCGCGTTCCTAGAGGAACCCTATCACCCTGATCGTATTCAACCCCTGTTAGATCACAGGTTACCCCATTAAATGATATTTACTTGGGTTTAACGCTTTGCATGC
>JABABO010000401.1 GCA_014238195.1 Kordiimonadaceae bacterium
CCCTTAAAGTCACTCGCGTGTAATCTTGTTCCTAGCGAGGTGGTCAATAGACCAAAGAAAGGTTTTATTGTGCCAATTTCTGAATGGATGAAAGATGAGCTAGCAGGCTTAACTGGCGCTTTAGCCAACGATGAACGTCTATTGGATAGTGGATTGTTCAACGCCGATGAAATCCGTCAAATGGCTTCGGATCATAAAAAAGGTCTTGCGGATCACCATACAGGCTTATGGTCGCTTTTGATGCTAACCCGCAGCGCTCATAATATAAATTTAGATTTATCGGCCTGTTAGTTTGTGATGCGAATTGTTTTATAAGTATTATAATACCTGATATATAAGTTGATTGTCCGTGTTATTCTTCACGTTTTACAGTGTCCCACAGGGCGTCCATTTCTTGCAAATCGCTGTCGGCTGGGGTTTTGCCGAGTTTTGCGAGTTTTGCTTCAACGCCGTGAAAGCGTTTGGTGAATTTTGCGTTTGCAGCCCGCAGGCATTCTTCTGGGTCAGCGTTTATGTGGCGACCTAAGTTTGCTATGACAAATAACAAGTCGCCATATTCTTCTCTAATTGCTGTATTAGAAACACTTGTTTCATAGGCTTCGGCTAATTCGCCTGCTTCCTCTTGAATTTTATCTATGACTGGCATCACAGAGGGCCAATCAAACCCAACCCGCGCAGCTCGATTTTGCAATTTGACCGCCCGCATCAAGGCGGGTAGGGCCATGGAAACCCCATCAAGGGCAGAAACAGCCCTGTTCGATTGCGCGGCTTTCTTGGCACGTTCCTCTGCTTTTTGTTCTTCCCAAGCCTTCACTTGTGTGTCAGCGTCACGTTCTGACGCATCGGCAAAGACGTGGGGATGACGGCGTACCATTTTATCAGATATAGATTGAACAACATCGTCAAAGGTGAAGGCTTCTTTCTCCCTAGCCATTTGGGCATGAAAGACTGTCTGAAACAGTAAATCGCCAAGCTCATCACGCAGGCTAGCCATATCATTATCGCGGATTGCCTCGTCAACCTCATAAGCTTCTTCAATGGTATAGGGGGCAATGCTTGCGAAGGTTTGCTCTAGGTCCCAAGGGCATCCACCATCTGGATTGCGCAGCTTGCCCATAATTTCCAGCAAATCTTCCATGCTGTATGATGTTGTTTCAACCACGCCTTTATTCCCTTGCTGTTACGGAACACTGATTATAACCTATAAAAAATATCATTGGGAAGCACACAACATGTTAAAATATCTAACAATCAGACTTTATACTATTCTTTCTATCAGTTTGTTCATTCAGACATTATCTTTTCCTGCCTATAGCTTTGATGTAACGAATTTGCAACCAGACAAAGGGCAAGGGCCATATGTGAGCGCGCACCGCGGTGGTCCTGCGGTTGGGTTGCCTGAAAACACACTAGCGGCGATAAAGGATGCTTACAGCAAAGGGGTGCGATTGTATGAAATTGATGTGCGTATAACGTCAGACGGAAAAATTGTACTTTTTCATGATCGTCGCTTAAATCGTTTAATGGGTGTGGATAAAGTATTTCGATCAACACCTTACAGTGAGTTGCAACAGTATAAATTGCGAGATTTTACTGGGGCAGAAACTTCGCATACTATCGCATTGTTCGATAATCTTCTGAGCTGGCTAAAGGCTAATGATGCTGTCGTACAGATTGACCTGAAAAACCTGAGTGCTTTTGAACCTGTGGTTAAGCGTGTTGAAGACGCAGCCGTGACCGATAAAGTTATCTTCATTGCATATAAGCTGGAAACAGCAATAATGATGCAAAAGACAGCACCTTGGGTTTGGGTTTCTAACAGTTTTTACACTGTTGATATGCTTAATGAAGGCATAGAAGCAGGGTTAGACATGGGCCGTACAGTGGCATGGATGGGATTAAAGGGTGTTGACACAAACTTGACCGCAGCACTTAAGGCAAAGAACCTGTTGGCGGTTATTGGTGCTTTAGGCTTTGATGAGACATCCCATGATGCACGCTACAAGGCTGCTAGCACACCGTGTGCCTATAATGCCCTTATTGCCAAAGGTGCTGATATTGTGGCAACGGATTTCCCCCGCAAAGTCCGCGCTGTGTTTGACGGAAAAATTGCCTGTCCTTAAAATTGTTATCGCGCTCAGCTCAATGGGATTGATAGCGGTTTCATTGTGAGTAAAGGGCCTGAAGACATTTAAGTCTTCAGGCCGTTATTTTTGTGATTATGGGCTTAGAATTTGGCTTTCACTGAGGCAAAGAAAGTACGCCCTAACAGGTCATACCCTATCCCTAGCGGTACATTTCGGCTACTGAAAACACCACCTTCATCAACTTCTGGAGGAGCAGTGTTAAACACATTCTTTACACCTACATTGAATGTGTAATCCTTAAATTCATAGGCAACAGAAGCATTATGAACATCATAATCCTTTGTGTAATAGATCGGGCGACAGGATACGTTCAAGCCATTACAGGGCACAGCATTGGGGTCAAATTCGCTTGGTACATTTTCCCCGCCTTGAATGTAACGGGCATACCAATTAAAGCGCAAATCCTTATAGCCCAGAATTAAGTTCGCATCACCGCGCCAGCGTGGCTCGGTCGGTTTACCAGCATCATCATTAGTGCTGCCATCGAATTCTGAGAAACGCTCTTCCGTGTAGGTCGCATTGATATCAAGTTGAACTTCCAGCAGGTCGTCACCAATTTCAAAATCTTGTTGGTAATTGATATCAAAATCAATGCCTTTGGCAGTTTCCTGCCCGAGATTGATAAAGCCAGCGTCAATCAAATCTATGGAACCGTTACCACCACGTGTGATCGATGTACAGAAACCACTCGTTCCATTCAAATTTCCCGGGTTTTCAAAACAATCTTCTAAAACAAACCCGGGACTCACTTCATTAATAGCATCCCGAATATCAATGTTAAAATAAGAGTATGAGAATTTCAGGTCAAATGCATCAGTGAATGGCTGCTCAAGAACAAAACCGAGCGTGTAAGAGGTTGATTTTTCTGGGCCAATTAACTCGCTACCCCCAGTGCTTACTTCAACATTATAAAGGTTAGCAAAGCCATTTCCTGTACCATCTTCCAGCCCCAAAGCCGTTGGGTCAATACCAGTTGCTCGACAATTATCAAGAGCAATATTTGACCGCCTGTCTTGATCAGCACGATACTCTTCAGGCGCGTTAGGTTGGTTTAAGTTGGTAACTTCCCGTGCATCAGCGGGAACGACACAAACATCAACGATGTCAATGAAACCAGATGCACCTGCAAGAAATCTTTCCCGCAAGTTCGGTGCCCGAAAGCTTGTACCATAAGTGGCACGAAATGTTACGAAGTCTAGGGGTTTATAAATGGCTTTTATCGAATAGGTCGGCTCAACTTTAAAATAGCTTTCGTCTGTTAAGCGTCCAGAAAGGTCAATGGTTAGTTCCTTAGCCCAAGGATGGTCTTTAACAAGTTCAAGGCTGGTTTCAGCGAAAACTTCATGTAAATCCCGCGAACCTGTTGCACCAAGGTCTGTAGTTGAACCAAATAGCGATCCATTTGCTGCAATGTCATTCGGGGTAGAGACAATTTCATCACGGCGAAATTCATATCCGAGCAAAAATGGAACCGCTGATCCATTCGGTAATGCAAAAAGATCACCCTGCGCAATGCCATTGACAACTGTTTGTTCAATAGTCGTGTCAAATGCGCGTACCGACATAAAATAATCATTTTCTGCTTGTGACGCAAATGTTCCGCCACCCTCTGCGAATAAGGATTCTGCGAATGGATTTAAGGGTACACACCCATCAGTGCCATCTGGGATACCATCGCCGTCACTGTCAGCACCACATATATAAGAACCAAGATTATTAGGGTCTTCAATCGTTGTTGCTAAGCTAAGGTCGACGCGGTCCCCATTAATGCCTGTTTGTGTGTCTGTTCCTTCTGAACGTGAATAAGATACGTAAGTATCGTAGCTCCATTCACTGCCAAGGATTTTATCCATAAAACCAAGGTCACCGCGCACACCACCGATCAGGCGTATTTGATCAACTGTCACATCATTATAATCACGGTCGCCGCGCACATTGAGGACTGGAATAACATCAAAAGCACCAAAATCAACACCAAAAAAGCCAAGGCTGTTTGCCCCTTCAGCAGATGAATTTGTAATATTAAATGGGTTTGTGTAAGCTACACGGGGAAAGAATTGTGATCCAGGTGAAAATACGTCAGAGGAGCGACGCGCGTACAGCCCTTCAAAAAATACTTCTGTATTATTATCATCCTCAAAGCGATAATCCCCTGTGGCATAGGCTGAATAGCGTTTAATTCCTGCGATCAAGTCACTCGATTCCGCGTAGGCAGAGCGATCAAAATTATAATAAGGATTTTGAATATCAATATCGCTTATTCCGTTTTGATCAGGGTCTATCAGAAATACCTCATCTAATACACCATCACCGTTGCTATCAATTTGTGTTATCAAGCTTGGATCGGCAAAGGGGGCCAGATTGGGGCCTATGGTCGTTTCTGACCAGCCAGGGAAATTAATATTGCTTTCGCCAGGGCTTGCCCAAACATTACCGAAAATACCGTCCAGTATGAAAGCACGGTTTGTAGTATTTGTACGGCAATCACTGTCTGTTGTGCCAGGCGCTAAGCCCCGGACCTGCGTTAATAGGTTACCGTCTTCATCTTCATAGCGGTACGCATCACATGCATTGAAAAAATCACTATCAGCAAAAGTAAATGATTTACGATCATAGTATTCCCCAGCGACTGAGAAGGACCAATTGTCGCCAGATTTCCCCCAAATGGCAGAGGCTGTAAATTCACCGCCACCGCCAGCTTCTGGACTGGACCCTTCAACAAGAAATTCTA
>JABABO010000031.1 GCA_014238195.1 Kordiimonadaceae bacterium
CAAAATAATCCAAACCATACCTACGTATCTAATATACGACCTTACCGTAAAATAAGGCGGCATATCTCGGAAATATAAACTATGATCAATAGACCACCGTCCACATCTCCCTTCCATATCCAACAATGTCAAAGAGCAAAAATCACCTTACCGGAACTTCCAGTTCACAACTGTCATTTCGATTTGGTAAAGCCGGACCGGACATTTCGTCAGCGTGCGGCAAGACGACTTTTATATAATAATCAAAGGCTTATTGTCAAGCATTTATTATACAGTTTATCATCAAAAACCCGCATGGCATTCAGTCAAAATAACGCACTATCATCAAGAGCACATAGCCCTAAAAACAAGCCCATTAGAACGGTTTGCCATGTTGGTGAGCGGGTTTTAGTGACATACACATCATAAGGCAAGCGCTTTTTTTATTTTTTTCGCATTTTTATACTGAACGATACCAATGCTCCCAGATATCTGGTGAAAAACTGCCAGATAATTGACAGAAAACTGCCAAAAAACTATCAGAAATTAAGGAAATGCCTTACAGAAACAAACCCAAGATACGGGACTAATTGGCCAAATAGCCACAAACTGATGTTGCCCTATATATATAAAGTCTATAGTATCAGCCTACGATCCGCTTTTGGTGAGACCGCGATTTAAGAATCGCATGACCCAGTTGAGCGGATTGTGTGATTCTTAGGCCGTTTCAAAAACCCTGACGCCAAACGTGATGAGGATTTTATATGTCAGTCGCACAAAAAATTTCAAGAGCAGCTATAGCGCACCTTAGAAAACTGCAAGAAAGTCTTACTGCTAGCAGGTTAAAACGACTCGCGAAATCTCTGAAACCTCTGAAATCTCTGAAATCTCTGAAATCTCTGGCTGCATACAGCGAACGACCTGCAGGCTTAGTGTTTATTGCGGCCATTCTGACGGCCTTAGTCATCCTCACCGTAAACAACAGTCATCACACAGATAGAACTGATTATCCCCATGATCAGGCAATAAATCATCAGCCATCCAATATAGCAATCAAGAATACTCATAATACTATAGATGATACCATGCAGCCTGCCCCACTAAAAAACACCTATAAAATCAAACGTGGTGAAACCTTGATCAAGCTTTTGCGCCGCGCGAATGTCTCGAACAGTCACGCACACAAAGCGGTGAATGTATTGAGCACAGTCGCCAATCTACGGAAAATAAACGTTGGGGATCGTGTAGACATTACCAAACATCCGACCCGTCGCGATGAAATAACTGAGCTGGCAATGCGCACAGGATTTAACACACTTGCTAAAATTAAGCGCACTGCTGACGACGCTTTTTCAGCCAAGCTGGAAACAATCCCGACCTTAGCGCTTACACATATGGTGGAGGGTGTGATTGAGGATAGTTTATATCTGTCAGCTAAGGAGCAAGGATTATCTGATAAAGTCATTATTGAGATGATTAGACTGTTGAGCTTTGATGTTGATTTCCAACGGGAAATCCGTACAGGCGATACGTTCAGGGTTTACTATGAGCGCACCTTCGCACCGTCCTACAGCGAAGTTAAAGACGGTCAAATTCTAAAGGCTGAGTTAGGGATGCGAAAGCGCACATTAGATGCCACTTACTATAGTGGTGCAGATGGTGTGGGCGAATATTTTGATGAAAATGGTAAAAGCACCAAAAAAGCCCTGATGAAAACACCCCTTGATGTGGCGGTTATTACATCCAGCTACGGCACACGGCGCCACCCAGTTCTGGGCTATAAGCGCAAACATAAAGGGGTTGATTTTCGTGCCCCAACTGGCACACCTATTTTTGCCGCAGGTCATGGCACCATCGAGCGCGCCAGCCGCTACGGGGCTTATGGCAATTATGTGCGTATTCGCCACAGCAATGGGTATAAAACGGCCTATGCGCACCTAAGCCGCTATGGGCGCGGTATCAAATCTGGCAAGCGCGTTAAGCAAGGCCAGATTATCGGCTATTCAGGGGCAACGGGCCGTGTCACAGCGGCGCACCTGCATTATGAAGTGCTGTATGACGGCAAGCATGTTAATCCCATGACGTTAAAAATGCCAACAGGGCGAGCCCTAGCGGGGCAGGAACGCGAAAACTATCTAACCCATCGCGGCCTGATCGTAGCGGACATCAAAACTATTCAATCCAGCCAGCAAGCTGTCGCCCTTGCAAAAAACACGCTGCCAATTGACACTCATGCCGCACAAAAGGCCGAGGCACATGAGGCACTTATTGGCGGACAATCGGGTGAGCAGCCAAGTACGCGCGCGCATAATACTCACACTGACGCACAAGCTGGCAGCTCAGCGCATCCGTAAATCCCTAGGATTGAGCCTTGGCAACCATTTTATGCGCGCGCATATTATTTCGCTGACTAGCAAGGTTCATAATGGGCCAATGTTAGCCACATATAGCCAAATGCGGTGAATTTTGAGCCTTTGATTTGGCTATAAGTATTTGTGTCGGTTCGACTTATCAATAAATAATAAGATCATTATTCATTGGCCTCGCTATAATTCGTTTAGTTCATTAAGTATAATACATCACGGACCATGCCCATTTTATGATATTAAGGCCAGAAACACTAACCATCGTTTATGTTTGTGGCGCAAATGACACAGTCAGCCGTTAATCCAAAGTTGGCAATGGTTAAATATGAAACTTTTTTTTACACCTCCCTAAGAAATACCCTTATCCATGAAATGCGATCTTATTTTCGCTAATTCCGAGTACTTGGAAAGTAAATATAGAGAGGAAACACAGAGTGAATATAATAGATAAAACATCGCGACGTTCGGCCCTGATGGGCAGCGCCGCCACATTGCTAGCCAGCCTTGCGCTGGGTACTGGTGCAATTGCACAAGATGCAGATACTGAAGAAGCATCAGTCGAAGAAGTTGTTGTGACTGGTTCGCGGATTGCCCGTAAAGACTTGGTTGCAGCATCGCCTGTAAACGTAATTTCCACTGCGGCCATTGAGCTGGCGGGTGTGAACAGTGTTGCAACAATCCTTAACGAGCTGCCATCTGCGGGGGTTCCAGGGTCTGTTGATACAGGAACAAATTTTAGAACATCCACTACGGGGTTAAACACAATCGACTTGCGTAACCTTGGCAGCGAACGGACACTTGTTCTTGTTAATGGTCGTCGTCATGTTGGTGGTAGCGCTGGTTCCCCAACCGTTGACGTATCAATGATTCCTGCACCGCTTGTAAAGCGTGTTGAGGTGGTCACAGGGGGCGCTTCTGCTGTTTATGGGTCAGAGGCCATGTCAGGCGTTATCAACTTCATAATGAAAGACGACTATGAAGGCGTTGAAGTAAATGCCCGTTACGGCGATTCAGACCTTGGTGGTGCACGGGAAAAGGATATTTCAATCCTTGCTGGTCATAATTTCGATGATGATCGTGGTAATGCGACATTCTATCTTGGTTATAGTGATCGCGGCATTCTGCGTGCGACAGACCGTGAAATTTCAGCGAGTGATGCGAACAACAGCTCTTTCGGTCCTAAAGGTAACTTCTTTGTGCCAGATTATGGTTATGTCACTCAGGATGAAAGTACAGGTCTTTGGGACAAAGACCTTGTCCTTGCAGAAGATGGCTTTGATCGTAATGCTGTGCGTTTGATTCGTGTGCCATCTGAACGTATTCAGTTTAACACAAGCATCAACTACGAAATTAATGACAATGTTAATTTCTTTGGCGAAGCATCTTATGGGTCACTTGAGTCTTATTCACAGTTAGAGCCTTCAATCGTTGGTCAGTTTATTTCCGTTGGCAACAGTGTTCCTGATATTAACATTCCAATTGGTAATCCTTTTATTCCTGACGAGTTATTAGCCGCTGTTTTGGCTGGTAATCCAGACGCAACAGAATTCACAATGCGTCGACGTTTTGTAGAAATTGGCCCGCGTACTTCTGACGTACAGCGTCAAACTTTCCGCACTACATTTGGCTTTGATGGTCAAATCAATGACAATTGGGGTTATGAGGTTTACTATCAATATGGCAAATTAACCCAAGACCAAACCAATGGCGGCGTTTTCAATACATTAAACTTCTATAACGCACTGCGTGCTGAATCAGATGGCGCTGGTGGCTTTCAGTGTGTTGATGAATTTGCCCGTGATCTAGGCTGTGTCCCCATCAATGTATTTGGTGCTGGTTCTATATCTGGTGATGCCCTGACTTGGGTAAGCGTTGAAAGTCAGTTAACGTCCCGCATGCGCCAACAAGTCGCTGGGGCAACAATTACTGGTACAGTGATGGAATTACCCGCAGGTGACCTTGGTGTCGCGTTCGGTGCTGAGTGGCGCGAAGAACAAAGTTCCTATAATTCTGATTCGCTTGCTGCGTCTGGCCTAACATCGGGGAATACCATCCCCAATACGGTTGGCGAATATGATGTGAAAGAATTTTTTGCAGAAGCGATTGTCCCAGTCCTTGATGATCTGCCATTTGTGAATTATTTTGGCCTTGAACTCGCTGCACGTTATGCTGATTATTCAACAATTGGGGGTAACTGGGCTTATAAAATATCTGGTGATTGGCGACCGATTGAGGACCTACGTTTTCGTGGTGGTTTCTCCCGTGCTGTGCGGGCGCCGAATATTAATGAGCTATTTGACCCTGGAAGCGAGACTTTCCGCTCCTTCGTAGACCCGTGTGCCTTTGGTGGTGCAGGCGGCCAATCAGCAACAGGCGCTGCTGCCGACGTATACCAAGAACAATCGGCAACTGTGCAGGCTAACTGCGCAACAATCGCTGGCACAGCAACACTTGATCCGTTTGCCAATAATATTCGTTCTGCTGGTGGTTTATCCGCTGGAAATCCTGACCTAGAAGAAGAGGTAGCCGAAACACTAACGCTTGGCTTTGTTTATACACCTTCATTCGTTGAAGGCTTGAATATCACAGTTGATTATTTTGACATCCAAATTGATAATGCAATTAACGCATTTCTTGCGCAAACAACTGCGGATCAATGTGTGCGTCAAGCGGATTTCCCAAATAATCCTTTTTGTGAACTGATTGAGCGTGCAGGCTCTGGCTCAGACATTCCAGGCCTTATTCTACGCATTAACGCTCAGGCGATTAACGTGGCAACTTTCCAAGCGACTGGTTGGGATTTCGCTGTTGATTATGGCTTTGAGCTAGGCGAAGGGAACATGAACATCAATGTGAATGGTACCTATTCAACTGCCAATGACTTCCTGCCGTTTGACGGTGGCGACGTTATTGATAGCCAAGGCGAAATTGGTGTCCCTGATTGGAAAATTAACGCAACACTGACATATGATTGGAATAAGTTTCGCGTAGGTTGGAGCACACGCTTCATCGACGGTGTTCTTGTTGAAAACGATAGCCCAGATGCGTTCGGTAGCATTGGGTCATACTTTTATAATGACCTTCAAGTCCGCTACACAATCGACGATGATAGCCATTATGAAGTCTTTGCGGGTGTTGATAATATCTTTGATAAGGCACCACCTGTGCTTGGCCAAGGAATTCCTGGTGATGTCACAGGCACCAACACAGCCGCAGACGTCTATGACGCCATTCGCCGCTATTTCTACGCAGGCTTTAAGTTCAAGTTCTAAGAACTAAAAACCACCACTAAAAATTTAAACGGGGCCACGTGCCCCGTTTTTTTTACGTTGATCTATCCACAAAATATTTCAATAGTATCCTCATAAGTATATAAAAATCTACTATTACTGAACTTGGATATAACCAATTGCGCTATATTGCTTCAATTCGATAAAATTCTAGCAAAACCCATCTAAAGTTTATGTTTGTGGCGCAAATGACACAGTCCTTCGGTAATCCAAAGTTGGCAATGGTTAAATATGAAACTTTTTTTACACCTTTCTAAAAATTGCGCTTATCCATGAAATGCGATCTTATTTTCGCTACTCCGAGTGCTTGGAAAGTAAATATAGAGAGGAAACATAGAGTGAATATAACACATAAAACATCGCGACGTTCGGCCCTGATGGGCAGCGCCGCCACACTGCTAGCCAGCTTTGCGCTGGGTACTGGTGCCATTGCACAAGATGCAGATTCTGAAAATATTGAAGAGGTTGTTGTCACGGGTTCTTTGATCCGTAACCCTAATTTGGTACGCTCAGCCCCTGTTGCTGTGTTGTCAGCTGAAGAAATGAAATTCCAACAAACAACTGTTGCAGAAGAAATCCTTCGCGACATCCCTGGCGTTGTCCCGTCCATTGGTCAACAAGTGAACAATGGTAACGGTGGTTTTTCATACGTTAATCTACGTGGTCTTGGGTCTAACCGTAATATAGTGCTGATTGATGGTCAGCGACTATCACCGTCAGAACTAAACGGCCGCTTTGATCTGAATAATATTCCGATTGCCTTGATTGAACGCGCTGACGTATTAACAGGCGGTGCATCGACCACATATGGGGCTGACGCTGTCGCTGGTGTCGTGAACTTCATCACGCGGAAAAACTTTACTGGTATTGAACTTAACACGTCATACAGCGTTACCGAAGAAGGTGATGGCGACAAGCAAAACTTCGAACTCACCATGGGTGCTGATCTTGACGATGGAAAAGGCAATGCAGTTTTAAGCATTGGTTATCAAGACGTTGAACCGATATTCCAAGGTGATCGTGCGTTTTCCGAATATCTTCTATTTAAAGAAGACGGGTCACGGGGTGGATCAAGTTTTGGCTCCTTTAACACAGGATTTGCAAATGTAAATCCAACCGGCGTAAAAGGTGGAGACATTGTCAAAGCTGGCGTTCAGCCTGATGGTGAGACACTTGCAAATGGCGTCGTACCTTTTAATTATGCACCGTTTAATACGTTACAAACGCCGTTTAAACGTTATAATATTTATGCGGCAGCGGACTATGAAATTACAGAAGGGCTTGAAGCCTATACACGGGCGATCTTTTCCCGTAACACGGTTGTGACATTGATTGCACCGTCTGGTGCCTTTGGTAATAACGTCGATATTTCATTGAACCATCCATTTATGTCAGACGCCCAGCGTAATGCTTTTTGTGCTTTTGATACCAATGCAGCGAATATTGGTAGCGAGGACTATGTACCGCGCTTCACACAATCAGAATGTGATGCGGCTGCTACAGCTACTGACCCCAGTGATCCGAACTACCGCCAAGTTAACACCGATATATTTCGCCGTAACGTAGAAGGCGGGCCACGGATCAGTGATTATGTTGCTGACTATTTTGATTACCAAGCAGGCCTGCGTGGTAACGTCACCGATTCGATCAATTTTGATATTTTTGCTTCCTACGGTCAAAGTGAGCAAACTCAGTTACAACAAGGCTATTGGATGAAATCGCGTATCAAACAAGCCTTGCTTGCTGGCCCTGATGGCTGCTTTGATACAAGTGATGGCTGTGTTCCTGCTGATTATTTTGGTTATACGGGTTCGATTACTGATGACATGAATGCCTTCCTTGCTGGCGGTGAGAGTGTGATTACAACACGCTTTGATATGGGCCAAGTTGTCGGTAATATTAATGGTGAAATTGGTTACACATTACCTTGGGCAACAGATGCAGTTAACTTCGCCATTGGCGGTGAGTATCGTTCTTACAGTGCATCGCGCGAATCTGATTTGCTATCACAATCCGGTGACCTTAGTGGTGCGGGTGGTGCTGCGCCAAATATTGAGGGCGGTTATAGTGTATATGAAGCCGTTGCTGAAGTTGCGGTTCCGCTGGTACAAGACGCAGCCTTTGCCAAACAACTAAGTTTGGAAGCTGGTATCCGTTATTCTGATTACACGGTAGACGCACCCTCTAGCCCATCATATTCAACAACCACATGGAAATTTGGAACAACTTGGGCGCCTGTGAATGATATTTCGTTCCGCGCAACATTTGCCCGTGCGGTTCGTGCACCAAACATTTTAGAGCTTTATCGCCCGCTAAATGTTTTACTGACTGACTTGGATGTAGACCCTTGTGCATCTGTTAATGATGCTGGTGTAAATAGTGGATTCGTTCCAACAGGTGCTTTGCGTGATGTTTGTATTGCCCAAGGTGCCCCTGCTGGTGCTATTGGCTTTATCCCACAGCCTGCTGTGAGCCAAGCCAACTCTACAATCGGTGGTGATATTAACCTACAGCCTGAAAAATCAGACAGCTGGACACTGGGTGTTATCCTACAGCCCGAAGCAGTGCCAGGCCTGACTGTAACGCTTGACTATTATAACATCAAAATTGACGGTGCGATTAATGCCCCTACATCTGGTGATGCTATTGAAGCATGTTTTGATGACCCTGACCCAACAAGCGAGGCTTGCCTTGGTATTTCAAGGTCACCAAGTACTGGTAGCCTAAGCGGTGACAGCAGTATCGTTGGCGGCTTACCATTGTTCCTATCTAACACGGGTAATCTCGCAACGGATGGTGTAGATGTTTCTATTTCTTACACTCGTGATTTCGATGATATTCAATGGCGTTCAAGCTTCAATGGGAACTGGACAAATAAATCCACTTTCCAAGCTGTAACTGGTGTGTCATTCAACCGCGATTGTGTCGGCCTTTATAGTGGAAATTGCCAATCTATTCAGCCTGAATATACCTTCAATTGGCGTAATACTGTATCATACGATAATCTGGATGTGTCCTTACTATGGCGCTACATCAGTAATAACGAGTATGAAACAGGTGGTGCATTTGTTGGTGAGCCAGAGGGTGACCTTGGCGAGTGGGACTTCAACAAAACTGGTACTTACAGTCTTTTCGATCTAACGTTTAGCTACCAGCTTTTGGAAAACCTATCGTTAACAAGTACGATTTCTAACCTGTTTGATAAGCACCCACCGCTTACCAGTGGGACTGTTGGTGCAACAGGCTATAATAGTGCAAACACGTATCCATCAACATACGACACACATGGTCGTCGTTTTGGTATATCAGCAAAGGTTTCTTTTTAATCTGAGTTGATTGATGATAAAAAGTAGAAAGTGGGGCATATCCGTGCCCCACTTTTTTTATACCAAAGTGTTAGGATTAACTTATTTAAATCAAACTATATGGCAGTATTAAAGGCAATTCTGCACTATTGGCCACCTCCTGCGCCCATCCATAAACTTTCTCAATTTCTTCTGCATGTAA
The DNA here is from genome assembly GCA_014238195.1 of Kordiimonadaceae bacterium. Classification (GTDB taxonomy): domain Bacteria; phylum Pseudomonadota; class Alphaproteobacteria; order Sphingomonadales; family Kordiimonadaceae; genus JABABO01. The sequence continues at coordinate 9,143 of JABABO010000031.1, forward strand.
GTCCTCCCCAATTTTTTTCTCCGCCGCGCGGGCTGATGCATCAAAATCTTCATCCAGCTTTGAATGGCGCTTGAATACAGGCCCTGTGACTAAGGCGCTACGCTGCGCATCATTCACGTCCATGCCATAATGGTTAAACAGTGCTTGCATTACAGTATCTGGTTTTGCGATTAATACACTGCTATCTAATGTTTTTATGCGCTCAGCGCCAAATTTTTCAATGTTATCAAGAAACATCTGATGCTGTGCAAGCCATCCATCAGCAGCGACTTGCAGGTCTGTCTGTCCAAGGTAATCACTTGCCTGAAAGCCAAGATGAACACTGTTCGATTTAAGTTGCTTTTGCAAAAGATCACGCACCCATAACCGACCCCACATATTTTTACGGGCGATGGACCCCAAGTAATCACGGAGCGGCGTATACAGGAATACAGCCTTTGCATCAATACGCAGATGCATCATTAACGGCGCGAGACTGTTAATGACATTTGACGGTTTAATGATGATGGCTTCATCACTTTCAAAGGGCCTAGCAAGTACTTTTAAAATTTGGTCCATTGATCGGGCAATGTCGGCAGGCGGTCCGCCGCGCAAATGCCAACCAGCAATATCATTCAGCATTACAGGTTCTTTAAGTCCCATCGATGTACCAGGCATATCAAACGCCCGTGCTAGTAACGTTGAACAACAGAAAGCAGAATGAAAAATAAAATGAACAGGCGCTGACTTGCTAGCCGCTGCAGCTAAATCAAGATTTATCGCTGTCGGCCTTGATGCCCCTTTAAGATATTCGTCATTCAAGAATGTTGCAGCCCTATGGTCATCGCGGCTTGCCTTAATAAAATGCACAGCATTTTTGCTGGGATCAAATCGGTGAGGCCACCAATTTGGATCGTATAATATGGCATTATTCATGCGCTGCCCTTATAATTATTTCCATACGAACAATTAGCATACTGATTTCATAAGGGCGAAACACAAAAAATTTAACCATGGACGATTTCTTTTTAAAAACAAGCCCCCTAATGACGTGGGGGTGTGCCAATGTCTAAGCCGTTAGCGCCCAATGTTACAGCGACAACCTGACCATCGCACAACGTGCCAGCCAGTATCATATCAGCGAGGGGGTCCTGCAAATATCGCTGCACAGTGCGCTTTAATGGCCTTGCCCCATAAACGGGATCGTACCCCGTGTTGGCAAGCCACGACCGTGCAGCATCATCTAAGGACAGGGTAATTTTTCGGTCTGCGAGCAGCGTGTGTAAATGATCGACCTGTATATCGACAATCCGTGCCATATGGCGGCGGCCAAGGCGGTGAAACAAGATGGTTTCGTCCAAGCGGTTTAAAAATTCTGGCCTGAAAGCGCTGCGCACCACGTCCATCACTTGACCCCGCACACTTTCAACGTCTGAAGCTTCATCCAGATCAGCAATCACGTGTGATCCTAAGTTTGATGTCAGGATAATAAGCGTATTGGTGAAATCAACAGTGCGCCCTTGGCCATCGGTCAAACGACCATCGTCTAGTACTTGCAATAAGACATTAAAAACATCACTGTGGGCTTTTTCCACTTCATCGAACAAAATAACTTGATAGGGCTTGCGGCGCACGGCTTCGGTTAGCACGCCGCCTTCCTCGTACCCCACATACCCTGGCGGTGCACCAATCAAGCGGGCTACAGCGTGCTTTTCCATAAATTCAGACATATCAATGCGCACCATAGCGTTATCATCATTAAACAAAAATGACGCTAAAGCTTTGGTCAGTTCGGTTTTACCAACCCCTGTAGGGCCTAAAAATAAAAAACTACCGATGGGCCTGTTGGGGTCCTGCAGGCCTGCGCGGGCGCGGCGGATGCTTTTGCTA
>JABABO010000265.1 GCA_014238195.1 Kordiimonadaceae bacterium
AAACCCAAAAGCCCCTATCAGAATGCCTGAAAGGACAAATAAATTCACAACGCAATCAAGAAAAAATGCAAATCCCGCATTGATCTCGGATGATAATGTTCCAATATCTTCTTCACGCAAACCAAGCTGTGCTGCGCCGCTCCCGACATCTTGTTGTGGATTACCCATACATATCCCCTTTTGAATATCCCTCATGGCCCTTTTCTATTTATATCTGCATACCAGCTTTCTAATAGAATAAAAATCATTTCCTCATGATTACTTTTATAACGCTCATTATTCAGCAATAAAAGTAACATCCAAGCAGGGACGGCCATCGATATATGAGAGGAGAGGATAATTGGTATATAGCGAGACCAATGAATAATGATTTCATTATTTATTGATAAGTCGAACCGATACAAAAGCGAGACCAATGAATAATGATTTCATTATTTATTGATAAGTCGAACCGACACAAAGACTTATAGCCAAATGAGGTGAACAATATTCACCGCAATTGGTATAGTATGGAAGCTCAGATGTTTAAGAATGGGTGACAACAAGTCCACTAGTCGGTTTACCGAAATAATAGCCCTGACCAAAATCCACCCCTATATCATGGAGAAGTTTTGCATGGTCAGCACTTTCAACCCATTCCCCAACTGTTTCGATCCCCAAGTCGCGGCACAGCAATACCATGGCATGTAAAAAGGCTTTGTCTTTATCACTAGTTAGGGCATCCTTAATATAGGCGCCATCAATTTTGAGGGCATCAACGGTTAACTCACGCAGATACTGAAATCCCGACGATCCAGCCCCAAAATCATCAAGATACACTTTGAAACCCAGTTCACGGACGCGTGTGAGGGCTTTTTCCAGAGCACTGAGATTAGAAATTTTTGCAGATTCGGTGATTTCCAGTGACAAATAATTACTAAATTGCTTGTTTTGGTTCAAAAGCACTAATAATTTATCAATGAAAGTGGCATCATCGACAGAGCGCCCTGATAAATTGGCGGCGATCTTCGGTAACTGCGTTGCACCCTGATTAGACACATCAATTAATTTTTCAAAACATCGATTTAAAACGGCAAAATCAAATTCATCGATCAGGCCGACATCTTCGGCAAAACAAATCATTTCGAAGGGAGACATGCTCATGTCCGAACTATCGTAGCGGGTTAAGGCCTCATAGTGGTGCACTTTCCGTGTTTGTAAATCCACAATCGGCTGATACACGAGCATAAACGCCCCCTTCTGCATCATCGACTTAAAATCTTTAATCCGTGCGGTGGTTACTTCTAACAAATCACTGCATCCATCTTTCATGTTTATCGCATTAAAGCCATCAACCCCTTGGGAAAATCTTTGTAGCGAAAATAAAAGTGCGCGCATATTGTCTGCATCAAATAGCCTTGCTTCGGCTGCATCAATCGAAGCGCTTTGCATACTTACCCCTGAAATTTTTTCTAATTCAGCCGTGATATTCGCAGATATATTCCCATCTTTATTATGAAGCACTGCAAATTTATCGCCGTCTAGCATGGCAGCGTGGTCGCCGCCCACACTCTGGGCCCCAAGATAGCGCTTAATATCTTTTTGTGTTCTGTCGCCAAAACTGTTGCCATCATGGCTTTCAAGAATGGTAAGCATCAAGTGTTCTGCAGCGGTTTTATCAGTTGCAAACAGGTCAGACATTTTCTCAAAAAAACGCGACTTTTCATCCTTGTAAAGTGACGCTTCTGGAGC
>JABABO010000267.1 GCA_014238195.1 Kordiimonadaceae bacterium
ATTTCTTAATCCAACAAAAATGGGGACACCATAACAGGTAGTCCCATTAGAATAAAATATGGAAATTCTATTCGTCTAAGATGCGTCCCCAACGGTAATCATATTTGATGAACTTCATTCCAAGAGATGTTTCTGTGTGCTTCACACCAGCAATCGTCACAATTTCATCATTTACGAAATCGATTAAATCCTCTGCATTTTCCATAAGGGTTATCGCTAGAATATTATAACGACCCAGTGTTGTTGCTACAAAACGTATCTTTGAGTTTTTAGCCAACTTCTCAGCGACTTCTTTTACTTTGGTATGTTCTGTATGGACCCCAATATAAGAAAGGATTGGCTTTTGAAAATCAGACATATCTGTCACCGCAGTGATGCGAATAACTTTATCTTCCTGCAATCGCTTGATGCGCCCACGGATCGTGCCTTCTGTTACCCCGAAGTCTGCAGCGATTTTACGGTTAGAGACACCAGCATCCTTGGACAGGTAGGCTAGAATTTTTTCGTCTAATTCGTCTAGCTTTCTCTTTTTCATTATGCACTTTCCTGCTTTAAGGGTGCAGAATCAAATTGATACTTCAATACGTCCAGTGCCAGCGCAGGCGAAAGCTTACGAATACCCTCAACCGAGGCTACTTCATTCGCTAAAAATTCACGCAGACCTTCAAAATCCTTGGCAACGACGAGCATTTCAATGTCTTCAAGACCCGTCACGAGATTAACAGAGAAAACCTGTTCAAAAGCCGCAAGGTCGCGCGCAACTGCTTCGGCTTTGCGGTTCTGAACCTCAACACCCACTGCCATCAACACATCAAAGTCAGCGGCTGCAAAATCGGTCACTGCAACAACGCGCATAATATTGGCTTGCTCTAGTCTTTTTATCCGACTTCGCACAGTCACAGCAGTAACGTTTAATTTACGCGCAACTTCCTGATTTGACTGCCTGCCATCTTCGCGCAATAAATCAATAATATTCTGATCTAAATCATCCATCTGCATCTGAGTTTGTTTCTTTCCCACTTAATTGATCTTTCCCCATAACTCTAGCAACTTCGCCTGTGAACTCAATACTCAAGATTAAATTAATTATTTAAAGTCTACCAATGATTTAAACTCAGGATTTTCTTGGCGCACTATACCTTCCGCTCGTGCAGCGAACTGATCAACATATTCAGGGTGTGGGAATATCCAAAACTGTTTAGCGGTAATCTTTTCAAAAACAATATCAGCGAGCTGTGACGGCGGCATACCAGCAGCAGCAATTCCCTTTTTCAATTCTTCTTTCATGGCTGCGGCCTGAGTACCACCTTGAACACGGTCTTCTTCAGGACGACTGCGGTCCCCATCCGCTATTTGCGTGGCGACAGGGCCCGGGCATATAACAGAAACACCGACCTGCGACTGCGCTAGGTCCATTTCATATTTTAAGGTTTCACTTAACGAGACCACAGCATGCTTGCTGGCGCTATACATAGAGGTGGTCGGTGATGGTAGAAGGCCTGCGATAGAACCTGTGTTAATGATACGCGCTGGGGTGCCTTGCGCCATCATACGTGGCAAGAAACTTTGAATGCCGTGAACAACGCCCATGAAGTTTACCCCCATCAACCAATCCCAGTCTTTTACAGTATGGGCCCAGGTCATACCTGTCACCATAACCCCGGCATTATTAAACAACAGATCAACAGTACCAAAAGTATCAAAAGCAAGCTCTGCTAGCTTTGCGACACTCTTAGCATCTGAAACATCAGTAACAACTGTAATAACGTCTATTCCGTTATCGACCATCTCGGTTTTTAAACCCTCTAATGGCTCAACATCAATATCAGACAACACCAATCGCATCGAAAGGTCTGCAGCCTTCTTAGCCAGAGCACGACCAATGCCGCTTGCCGCACCTGTAATAACTGCCGTCTTATCAGAAAAATCCATTGCCTTACCCTTTTTGCATTATTTCAGCCCTACAATGCCTTATTGCGTATTTATAAGCAAGATATTTTACGCATTATATAAATAATTATTGATTATTCTTATTTATAGTGTAGAATACGAATAAGAATCAAGTTGTTTACACACACAATCTATTGGGAAAAATGATGGACCAGCGAATAGGGAGTTTAGCCTTGGAGCAAGCACTTAAACAAGCCATGCGGTTTTTAGCAAGTGGTGTTGTTGTGGCAACGACAGTTCATAACGGTCAACGCCTAGCAATGGCCGCCACTTCTGCCACCTCTCTCTCTATGGACCCCCCTTCCATGCTTTTATGCGTTCACGAAGCATCGGCTTTTTATCAAGCATTGATCGCCAGCAAGGATTTTACCATCAATATCTTAAACCAAACCCACGAGGATGTTTCTGCGGCTTGTGGCGGCGGGGCCGTCGGCGAGGAGAAGTTCAAGACAGGCAATTGGGCCACATCAACGGGTGGACTACCCTATCTAGGTGACGCTGCCTGCACGATCATATGCAGCAATGACAGCAATTTCAAATATGGCACGCATGGCTTGTTTGTGGGTCGTGTGATGCAAGTACTTCAAAATGAGCAGTTTGATCCACTTATCTATGCTGACGGCCATTATCATAAACTAGCAGGTTAGGCTCTATTCTTATGCTACCCTAAGACTTGTTGAGAGGTCACGCCTTATTGAGGGTCTGGTGCATGCTCCCCTAGATAATGAGCCGTAATCTGGACATTCTTTGGCAAAGGGGAAATTTGTTCGAATATGCGTTTGTATCCTGTATGCGCAATTTTCCACTGACCACCCTCTTTCACATAGCGATCATCATATAATGCTGTCCCTTGCACGATGACACCGTGGATATGATTTTCAAAATAATCTTCTAGATACCAAGACCCTTTGGCTTGTGATTCGTTGATCATATCAATTTCTGGATGATGGCATGTATGGCGGCTCAGGCTTTTGTTATGAAAAGAGGACCGCAAGAAGGCGAACATATCTTCTCGAGTGTTATACACATGGGTATAACTGCCTCCGTAAAAGGCACAAGAAGCCTTAGAAGCGAAAATGTCTTCCAGCGCTTTAATGTCACCCATATCAATAGAGCGTAAATAGCGATATTTTACTCTTTTAATCTCTTCAACATCTTTCCAATTATTCATACTACTTGCCTCTTGACCATTTCTCTTAATTTGAATTTCTGCACTTTACCTGATGCGTTCAGGGGTAGGCTGTCAACAATTTGCACACCGCGAGGCACCTTATAATTTGCCATTTTACCGCGACACCATTGTATCAATTTTTCGCTATCAAAACTTGCTGTAGAACTGGGAACAACAAAAGCATAAGGCAATTCTCCCATGCGCTCGTCATCCATACCAATTATAGCCACCTGCCCAACAGCAGGATACTCTAGCAGAATATTTTCAATCTCCGCAGGATAACAATTAAATCCTCCAACGATCAGCATATCTTTTATACGGTCTGTAATACGCAAATATCCACGGTCATCAATGATGCCGACATCCCCCGTATGTAACCATCCGTCAGCTGTCAGTGTTTCAGCTGTAGCTTCTTTGTCTTCAAAGTAGCCCTTCATGACTGTATAGCCTTTTACTATAATCTCACCTGCCTCACCCGCAGGCATGCCGGTGCCATTTAGGTCAACACACCGCATTTCAATACCCTCAACAGCACGGCCCGAGGTCGTCGCGATTGTTACTGGATCATCATCAGGAGAGCACATGGTTACAACCCCGCAGGCTTCGGTGAGACCATAAGCCGTCACTACAGTTTCAAACCCAAGCTTCGTTTTCATTTGCTCAATTAGCTGTACAGGTATCATCGCAGCACCCGTTGCAGCCATACGCAGGGATGAAATATCTGCTTCTTTTGTCGCTGGATCCATTAGAAGTGACTGGTAAAGTGTAGGTGGGCCAGGCAAGACTGAAATCCGCTCATTCTTAATACGCGACAAAATATCCTTCACATCAAATATGGCGTGCGGAATAATAGTTGCGCCGCGCAGCAAACAAGCAAGCCAGCCAGCCTTATATCCAAAGGTATGAAAGAAAGGCGCAACGATTAGGTAGCGATCATCCGAGCGCAGACCAGTGTGATCACACCAAATATCAAACATCACAACTGATTGATCGTGGGTTGCCATCACCCCTTTAGGCGCCCCAGTTGTACCAGAAGTAAATATAATATCACTAAAGCAATCCCCGTCTAGGCTTTCGCGTCTCTCCCTGATTGCAGCAAGAGATACTGCCGCATCGCTTAAAAAACCTTGCCAGCTGATGCAATCAGCTATGACCGATTTCCCGCTTAAGAGAATCGTTTTTTTTAAGGATGGAATATCCTGATCCTCAAGATATTCGGGGTAATCTGCCCCCAGAAACCCAGAAACAGTGACCAGTATTTTTGCTTTACTTTTAGTCAACACATAAGCGGCCTCAGCGCCTTTCATGCGGGTATTTAAAGGAACAATCACCCCACCACTTACTTGTGCACCCAGCGCGGCAATAATCCATGCCATACTGTTAGGGGCCCATATAGCCACGCGATCACCCACATTCAGCCCAGCAGACAGAAATGCCGCCCCCGCACGGTCCATTAACACAGCTAATTCCTGATAGGAAACGACCTGCCCATTTTCTTCAATAGCAGGGGATGCTGCAAATTTATTTGCCGCTGCTATCACAATTTCAGGAATTGTTGTCATTTCTATTTCCTCAATTGACCTTTTCTTAAACCATGATAATATCTAATTATGTAAATAATTCTACTTATTTTTACGAAATAGGAAAGTGAAATTAGATTCAACATGTCTATTGCGGATTTTAAGGGCTTAAAAAACAAAGTTGTTCTAATTACTGGCGGCACCAAAGGTGTTGGTAAGGGCATCGCGGAAGCGTTCCTAGATTCAGGGGCAAATGTGATTGTTTGCGCTCGCAGTGAGCCTGATACTCCTATCGAGAAAGAAGGCTCAATAGCTGATTTTCATCAGCTTGATGTCCGTGATCCTGTTGCTGTTACATCCCTTATAGACAGGATTGTATCCGATCATGGCTCAATTGATGTATTGATTAATAACGCTGGCGGTAGCCCGAAGGCAAATGCCGCCACCGCTAGCCCACGTTTTTCACAGGCTATTATTAATCTAAATCTAATGGCGCCTTTATTTCTTGCACAGGCGGCGAATATTCATATGCAAAAGCAAGCAAAGGGCGGCTGCATTATCAATATAGCCAGTGTATCGGGCACACGACCATCTCCTGGTACAGCCGCTTATGGAGCCGCAAAAGCAGGTTTGTTGAATTTAACGCAGTCCCTCGCGATGGAGTGGGGCGCAAAAGTTAGGGTTAATGCCATTGTCGCAGGCCTGATTATCACTGAAAAAGCCGCCATGCACTATGGCGGTGAAGAAGAAATTGACCGTATTGGTAAAATGCTCCCCCTTGATCGCATGGCTACACCTAAAGATATTGCAAACGCATGCCTGTATTTAGCAAGCGAGATGTCTTCTTATATATCAGGTGCGTCGTTAGAGGTTCACGGTGGCGGTGAGTGGCCTTCTTTTCTTGACTTAGCAAACGGTGCGTAAGAATACACAATCAAATTATCTTACTATTAGGGCAATTATAGCCAATTGCGGCAAATTTTGATCACCTCATTTGGCTATAAGTCTTTGTGTCGGTTCGACTTATCAATAAATAATG
>JABABO010000269.1 GCA_014238195.1 Kordiimonadaceae bacterium
CCTGCCACACCACCTGCTTGTACCATTTTGATCTCCGTCCTTATGTTCTGTTAATGACTACTGATTCGATATTTGGCATGACCGTAACCACAAGCAACATCATATTCAACGGCAAAATACAGTCTATTTAATTTGTTAATCAAAGTGCTTAAGCGACATTAAATCGGTACGTGCCAAGCATTCATCTAAACAATCAGCAAGCAAAGCCGCCCATTGCCTGCATTTTTCTGGTGTGTCCACCAAATCTTGCCTGATTTCAATGGTTGTTTGCGGTAGTCCATGGTCCGCCCCGTGGCGCTGCATAGTATAATATAAATCCCGTCCACTATAAGGCTGATTATCACCCACCTTCAGGTCTGTCTCGCGTTCAATCAAACCGATTAAGGCTTGGGCAAGCCTTGGGTCCTTATCCCACAAAAAACCAATATGCCAAGGGCGTTCATCGCCGTTCATATGGGGTGTAAAACTATGCATCCCTATCATCAAAGGTATATCGCCGTCCATCAAGTGCGCAGCAACAATATTTTCAACCGCGCTGTGAAACGGCTGATAATAGGCATTAAAGCGTGCTTCAATTTCAATATCACTCAGGTTTTGATTTCCTAGTATAATGACATCGTCACTTGTGTTTGGTATTAATGTTTGATGCCCACCGCAGCGGTTACAATCAATCACTAACCTTGACACAGGTGCTAGAACAATCGGGATATCCATCATTTCAGCCATGTTTTTACTGACATTTGCTGCCCCAATATCCCATCCGATATGGCTTGATAACTGCTCATGACTTAAGCCAAGGTTATTCAGATAACCTGGTACAAAATTTGTTGCATGATCGCATACGATAATGGCACCGCCGCGCGAATCCTTATTTATTATCTCAGGCTTCATCAGCGTATGTTTCATAAATCATCCATTCGGTTTTGTGATTTCAAAGACTATCTCTTAAGGCAGCGCAAATATATAAAGCTTCCTATAGCTTTTCATATCATGGTGTGCAAAAAAGGAAATTAAAAACGACCCTATTCTTTTATAGTATTATAGTCACACCAAGGACTTAACCAAGGACATAGCATGACCGCCGATCTTCAGATCATCCGCCGTAATCGTAAGACCCGTATCGTTGCCACATTGGGCCCGGCCAGTAGCAGCTATGACCGTATTAAAGCCCTGTTCCTAGCAGGTGTTGATGTATTTCGCTTGAATATGAGCCACGGCGAGCATGCTGACAAACTTGAACTGGTCAAAATAATCCGCCAAGTGGAAGCGGAAGTTGGTCGCCCCATTGCAATTCTTGCTGACTTACAAGGCCCTAAACTGCGGATTGGTGTTTTTAAAGACGGCCCCATTGTTTTATCTGTTGGTGATGTGTTCACCCTAGACTTAACGGACAAACCAGGCAACCAATCACGCGCCCCCCTGCCCCATAAAGAAATTTTTTCTGCCCTTAAAGTTGGGACACATTTGTTGCTTGATGATGGCAAAGTCAAACTAGAAGTTATTGACGCCAAACCAGACCAAGCAAAATGCAAAGTGATCGTCGGCGGTAAGCTGTCTGACCGCAAGGGCGTGAATGTACCAAACGCTGTTTTGCCGCTTGCTGCATTAACTGAAAAAGATCGCAAAGACTTAACATTAGCGCTTAAAGCAGGGGCTGACTGGATTGCACTGTCTTTTGTACAACGACCTGACGATGTCGCAGAAGCAAAAAAACTGGTTCAAGGTAAAGCAGCTGTCATGGCAAAAATAGAAAAACCAGCCGCCGTTGACGCTTTGGACGAGATTATGGCCCTAGCGGACGGGGTTATGGTTGCCCGCGGTGATCTTGGGGTGGAAGAACCCCTTGAAAACGTACCAGGCATTCAAAAGAAAATCATTCGCACGGCCCGCAGTGCTGGCAAGCCTGTGGTCGTTGCAACACAAATGCTGGAAAGCATGATTAGTGCACCCGTCCCAACCCGTGCCGAAGTTTCCGATGTTGCGACTGCCGTGCGCGACGGCGCTGACGCTGTTATGCTCTCGGCTGAATCTGCTGTTGGTGATTTTCCGTGTGAAGCAGTTGAGGTCATGAACCGTGTCGCCATTCGTATAGAGGGCGAAACTTTAATCCCAACTGGCAGTGTTGATCAACGTGCATCCAGAAACGCTGCCACCGAAGACGCAATCCCAGCTGCCGCACGCGCTGTTTCTGCAACTGTCAATGCTAAGGCCATAGTTACCTTTACCACATCGGGCACCACAGCTTACCGTGTTGCTAAAGAACGCCCTGCCGCACCTATACTAGCCCTAACACCGCGCGTCGAAGTCGCACGTCGTATGGCTATTGTTTGGGGATTGCATACTGTAAAAACCAAAGATATTAGTACATTTGAAGAAATGGTAGCGAAATCTAAGCGTATGGCTTTGCGTCAAAATTTGGTGACAGCCAATGACCGCATTGTGATTACAGCTGGGGTGCCCTTCGGCACACCGGGTGCGACAAATGTTATGCATGTGGCATGGGTCAGTGGTGATGAGCTGAAGAACTATGATGGTAACGACTAACTAAAAAATAATACCACGTGATTGTAGGTCAGCTTTTAGGGTTGCTGTATCCGTAAAGATATGGCCAGACATTCCTAACTGCTCAGCCATTTCAACATTCTCAGGTCGGTCATCGATAAAAAGGCTTTTTGTTGGGTCTATATTAAAGCGCTTAAAAGCCATTTTATAGATCGCCTGATCAGGCTTCACGAGCTGGACTTCCCCGGACACAAGCACATCCTGAAACAATTGTGTGAAGGCAAAATGCTGGGTAAAGGGTTGCCACATTTCAGCTGAAAAATTAGTGATCGCATAAACGGGATAACGCTTTACCAGATCAGCCAGTAATCCAGCCATGCCTTCGATTTCACCGCCGATTGTTTCAAACCAGCGCGTTTTATAAAGCCTAATCAAAGTCTCATAATGTGGAAATCGCTTAATCAAACTGTCAATATTGTCATCAAAAGTGCGGCCTATGTCATGCTCGGTATGCCAAGCCATTGTTACGATATTAGTCAAGAAATAATCGAGCTCGACTGGGTCTTTAATCAGCTTGACATATAAATTGCGAATATCCCAAGTCACAAAAACATTACCAATATCAAAAACAAGACTTTGATAGTCTATTTGGTTATGCTGTTCTTTCATCAATCGTTTCTTTATCACATAAGCGTAAAACAGAAAAAACCACGCAGCATGCTAGCAAACGTGGCAAATTCAAGTATTAGCATTAAAGTTTTTTAGCCTTGACGGGCTTTAAAACGGCGCTGAGTTTTATTGATCACATAAACACGGCCCTTGCGGCGAATTACCCGGCAATCGCGGTGACGCGCTTTCAACGATTTCAAACTATTACGTACTTTCATGGCTCGTCTCTCTTGAAAAGCTGTTACACTGACCTTGCTAATGAGTTTTGTGTATTCCCATATTCCCAGCAAGGCGACTCTATTGGTGGCGGAACATATAGATGCCCCTAGCGCATGTCAAGTCTCAGTCATACATTATTTAATGCTGAAAGCTCACCCAATCCCAAGCCGGAAAAAGTAAGGCGGCCCCCTTAGCATTGCGCCTATATCGGGTGACCGCCTAAATTGTTCCCTGTTAGATAGCAGGGATATCTGCTCACGCTATAAACGTCAGTAAATATATAGTACCATATTTGTATTATCTTGTCTCGGTAATAAAATTCACTAAATCCAATGGCTTAGAAATTTCTGATATTTTAGTTTCTATTAAAGTATGTCAAAGGCTATATAGGTACGAACACATACAATTATCAACGGGACAAACAAAATGATCATCACCAGTGCTTTTGATAGCGGCAATATAATTGTAAAATCAGCACATAATACCAATGATATACATTTGGACATACGGCGGGATCATAATTCTGAGTTTTTTCAATGGTTTCATTTTCGGGTGAGTGGTGTGATAGGTGATCTGTGTAATATTACCATCGATAACGCTGGTAAAGCGGCTTACGTAGAAGGTTTTGAAAACTACGAAGTCTGCGCATCCTATAACCGTGAATCATGGTTCCGCATCCCGACTAAATACAATGGTGAAACGTTAAGCTGGTCTGTCATCCCTAACCAAGATAGCGTATATTTTGCATATTTCGCCCCCTATAGTATGGAACGCCACGCTGACCTGATCGCCGATGTCTCTGCCAGTCCTTTGGTACGTACCCATGTACTGGGTCACACGCTTGATGGCCAAGATATCGACATGATTGAAATTGGTGGCACATCAAAGGATAAGAAGCCTGTGTGGCTGATTGCCCGTCAACACCCTGGTGAAACAATGGCGCAGTGGTGGATGGAGGGGGCGCTTGACTGGCTGTTAGACAGTGACAATCCAAACGCCAAAGCACTAATCAGTAAAGCACAGATTTATGTCGTCCCTAACATGAACCCAGATGGATCAAAACGTGGTCACTTACGCACCAATGCTGCGGGGGCCAATTTGAACCGTGAATGGGCAAACCCTACCCTAGAAAACAGCCCAGAAGTTTATCATGTTCTAGCCAAAATGCGTGAAACTGGAATGGTTTTTAATTTGGATGTGCACGGCGATGAAGCCTTGCCTTATAACTTCATTGCGGGTTTTGAAGGGATTCCCAATCCAACACAAAAAATGCTAACCAACCTAGAAACATTTAAGGCGAAACTGTGTGATCAAAGCCCTGATTTCCAACGTAAATATGGCTATCCAATCGAAGCCAAAGGTAAAGGGAATATGACCGTTGCTACAAATGCTATCGCCGAAGAATTTCAATGCTTAGCAATGACCTTGGAAATGCCCTTCAAAGATAATGCTGATATGCCTGACCAAACCTATGGCTGGTCACCAGAACGTTGCAGGCATCTTGGTGCAGCCTGTATGCATGTACTTGGACAAATGATTGATAACCTTTAAGAGTTTTCTGTTGGTTTATTAAAGACTTCAAACAGTCCAAAAGCCAGTCCTGCGCCGATGATCTGGCAGATGATGAAGGCCCCAATGTCCGCAGGGCTGATCCCCGCAAAAGTATTAGAAAATGACCGTGCAATTGTCACAGCAGGGTTTGCAAAACTCGTGCTTGCAGTAAACCAGTAGCCTGCGGTTATGTATAAGCCCACGGCATAAGGGACGGCTTCGGGGCGTGACCTTAAACATCCAAGTATCGCGGTAAGTAATCCGAATGTTGCCACAGCTTCACTGATCCATTGTCCTGTACCTGTTCGGACTTTCAAGGAAGTTTGGACCAGTGCCATATCAAACATCGCATGCGCTAATATAACCCCAACGATCGCTGCTAATATTTGCACCATGATATAGGCAATGGCTGCCCTGAAATCTATTTCCCCTTTGGCAAGCATCACTAATGTTACGGCAGGGTTAAAATGCGCACCTGATATCGGACCAAACACTAGAATCAGCACAACAAGGATGGCCCCCGTGGCAAGAGTGTTTCCAAGCAAAGCAATAGCATCATTACCGCCAGCCAAGCTTTCGCCCATAATACCAGACCCAACAACCGTTGCCAAAAGCAGCATTGTTCCAACCGCTTCGGCGATTAATTTCTGAGTAAGTAAACCCATCGCCATAAAATTATCCAGTCTGCAATTCGTTATATATAGCATTTAAATTTTCGCGCTGCTCGCTTTCGCTCATGCGTTCTAAAGGCAGGGAAACCATTGCTTGCACATGCTTTTCCATGTGATCATAAACACGGCTGAATGCGTCTGATATGTCTTTATCAGTTCCATTAATTGACGCAGGGTCAGGAAACGACCAATGCACAGTAAGCGGACGTTTACCCGTTTCATCTGTAGCCCATATGGGGCAAGTTTCCCCAGCAGCATTATCACAAACGGTAATGATAATATCCATTATAGGTGCCTCATCACCCGTAAAAACATCCCAGCTTTTAGATCTATATTTCCCTGTTTCATATCCTTTGGACTGCAATTGACTGATCGCAAAAGAATTGACTTTCCCCGTCGGCGCTGAACCAGCACTAAAGGACTGCATACGCCCACCCGACAAGCGGCTAACTAAGGCTTCACCCATGATCGAACGCGCACTATTACCGGTACATAAAATAAGAATATTCATGAAGATTTCCATTTATAAAGCCCAATATTAAGCCAAATATTAAAAAGGGTATTCATTCCTTAAAAAGCAAAAGATGATACGGGTTACTATAGGGACAAGACACTTTTATGACAAACAAGAATTACCACCCTAATTTAATTGCCACCATAATTTACTGGGCAGCAATTACTTATCCCAAGGACTCAGGGAATAATAAGATCATTACTCATTGGTCTCGCTATACCTTCGCCAGTTGAACGGGCTATACTTTATTAAAAAAATCTATCGCAGCATAAATATACCACGGCATTTTATGTTCTATTCCATGAAACCCCAAATGTCCTGCATCCCCAACAATAACAGCACCTGCCAGAATATCCTTGGGCCAGAGGGCTTTTCTGTAACAATCAGCTGGTATCCAAGGATCATTTGCAGCATGAAGTGCCAACAACGGATGTTTA
>JABABO010000224.1 GCA_014238195.1 Kordiimonadaceae bacterium
GCTTATAGCCAAATGCAGTGAATTTTGATCACCTTATTTGGCTATAAGTCTTTGTATCGGTTCGACTTATCTCAAGAGACTTTGCGAATAATAAGATCATTATTCATTGGTCTCGCTATAGATATATTAAGCGCTTATGCTACCGTTCATAAGCGCAGAACCCGTGTTGTTCAATGTTATGGTCAGTATATCACCAGCTTTAACCGATTTTTCAATGTGCATGCTATCGATTTTTACTGGAATAAATTGTTCGCTATGACCTGTGATCACGTCGGCCCCAGCACGCTCAACAACGATATTGGCCTGCTTGCCATCACTTGCTGCATAAAGCTTCTGAATTTGTGTTTCACCCAGTAAACGCAGACGCGCTGCCCGTTCCTTACGAATGGCTTTTTCAACTTGCGGCATTTTAGCAGCAGGAGTGCCACCCCGCGCACTGTACGGAAAGACATGCAACCATGTTAGATCACAGTTTTTAACTAGGCTTAAGCTATCCAAAAACATATCCTCGGTTTCCGTAGGGAAGCCTGCGATAATATCGGCCCCAAAGACTGTATCTGGTCGGGCGGATTTGATACGCTGGCAAAATTCAATGGCCTGTTCGCGAAGGTGCCGCCGTTTCATACGTTTTAAAATCATATTTGAACCCGATTGCAGGCTTAAGTGCAAGTGCGGCATCAAACGTGTATCGCCGATAATGGCGTCATAAAGGGGTTCATCAACTTCGATACTATCAATGCTGCTGATCCGCAGGCGCTTTAGGTCAGGGACTAGGCTCAGAATTTTTTGAACAAGCTGGCCCAAACTTGGCTGACTAGGCAAGTCTTCGCCGTAGCTGGTTATATCAACGCCTGTTAAAACAACTTCGTGGTAACCTTCACCAACCAGCGTTTTGATTTGGTTGATAACTTCACCAACCCCGACGGACCGACTGTTGCCGCGTCCATAAGGGATAATGCAAAAGGTGCAGCGATGATTACAGCCATTTTGGATTTGCACGAAAGCGCGGGCGCGTTCGCCAAAACCTTTGATCATATGCCCCGCTGTTTCATTCACCGAAAAAATATCATTCACTTGGACACGTTTTGTACGCTCTAGTGTTAAACCGCGATAGGATTGAGCGTGCAATTTTTCAGTGTTGCCAAGAATACGGCTCACTTCATCCATTGCGGCAAATTCGCTAGGATTAACTTGTGCAGCGCACCCTGTTACAATGATATCTGCTTGTGGCTTTTCACGTTTCATGCGGCGAATATTTTGACGTGCTTGTCGCGTTGCTTCGGCAGTGACCGCACAGGTGTTTACAATAATCACATCACTTAAGCCTGCTGCTTCAGCGTGACTACGTATCACTTCGGATTCGTATGTATTCAGCCGACAACCAAATGTGACAATTTCAGGCTTTCCCATCATATCACAACGCTGCCTTTATAAACCAGTGTCGCTGGGCCGGCCATTTCTACCGTATCGTCCTCTAACCACGTGATTTGCAAAGGGCCGCCGTCAAGCTCAACCGTAGCACTGCGGCCCGTTTTAGACAGCCGCGCGGCAGCGACAAGTGCAGCGCACGCCCCTGATCCGCAGGCCTGTGTAATACCTGTTCCACGTTCCCACACACGCTGGCGAATGCGGTCACCGCTAATGGATATGATAGAAACATTAGCATGTTTAGGGAATATTTCATGCGTTTCAACCACGGGGCCCCATTTGGCAAGATCAACAGTCTGAACATCATCGACGATAAAAACAACATGCGGGTTGCCCATATTCACACACACAGGTGACGATAAAGGGCCGACGACCATATTAATGCATAAAGTATCTTCTTGGTGGGTAAGGGGGATATCTTGCCAGTTAAGCCGTGCAGGCCCCATATTCACCGACACAAGGCCGTCAGAATCATAGGCGGTTAATATGGTTGAGGATGTTTCAATGTGTACACAGTCTTGACCCGTTTCATCCAATAGCAGACGGCCTACGCAGCGGCTCATATTGCCACAAGCACCAACCATGCTGCCATCATGATTACGGATTTCCATATAAACGTCTGCTTTATTGCTAGGGCGGAGAATTGCAAGCTGGTCACAGCCGACCCCTCGATGCCGATTGGATAGAGCTTGCACTTGAACGCTGCTTAGGTCTAACTCACCATGACGGGCATCAAAGATAATGAAGTCATTCCCTAAGCCATGCATTTTCAAAAAATCATATGTCTGCGCGTTTGTCATAGTCCGCTTTATATGGGGTGACGGTCAAGGGTGTCTAGACATTTGTCGCCTTAGAGCCTTTCTTTATTGAAATGAACCGTCTGACAGCAGGGTAATTGCCGTTTGTACAGGAGTGAAATGTGCATATAGCCAAATGCAGTGATCAATATTCACCGCAATTGGCTATATCGTTTATAAGCCAAAAACAAGTGGGACGAGCGCGTAACAGATGGCGGCGACCACAAATGTGCCAAATAAATTAAGCCACAGCCCAGCCCGCAACATATCGGGTATGTTGATTTGGCCTGTTGAAAAAATCACCGCATTAGGTCCAGTTGCCACAGGCAGCATAAAGGCACAGCTTGCCGCCATAGCCGTAGGAGCAGCTAGTAAAATTGGGTCAAAATTGGCACTTGCGGCAAGGGCTGCTAAAACGGGGACTAGGGCTGCGGTTGTGGCTGTATTACTTGTGAGCTCAGTCAGAAAAATAACCAGCGCCACAATGGCTAAAATAAGGATAAATACAGGTGCAGTTCCCAGTATAGACATGGCATTGCCAAGCCAAACTGCTAGCCCTGTTGAGGAAATAGCAGCAGCAAGCGATAAGCCACCACCAAACAATAATATTACCCCCCATGGCAAAGTCACTGCGCTTTCCCAATCAAGCAGCATGGGGCTACTTGATTCTGTTTTGGCACCAGATGGTATTAGAAACATCAAAATAGCCCCAATCACAGCAACATGAGTATCTTTTAAGTTTGTGATGAATGGTAATATATCTGTGATCAATTCAGACTGTACAATGGGCAGACGAAAGCTCCATAAAAACGCCATGCATGCTAGCACCAGTGCAACACGTTTTTCAGGTGTGGTGATTTTGCCGACTTTTGCAAGTTCATTATCGATAGCCTTACTGCCGCCTCTGGCTTCACTCGCATCAAATGGAAAGCATATTTTGGTGAGAACCAACCATGCAAGCGGCACCATAACCAGCACCACAGGTACGGCAAAAGCCATCCAATCGCTAAAATAAATTTCACGGCCAGTTTCTTGTTCAATAAAGGCTTTGACGAATAAATTAGGGGGTGTACCAATGTAGGTCCCCAGCCCACCAATGCTAGCTGACCAAGCAGACCCTATGAGTAAAGCCAACGTGAAGCGATGCCCAGCTGCGCGTTCCTGCAAAATTGTTTGAGCAACCGTCAGGGCAATAGGCACGATCATCAATGTTGTAGCTGTGTTGGATATCCACATCGATAGCAAAGCGCTAACACCCATAAATCCTGCGATCAGGTGAACAGGATTATCCCCGACCTTGGATAGAATTAAGAGCGCCAATCGTTGATGCAGATTCCATTTTTGCATCGCCATGGCAGCGATAAAGCCACCCAGCAATAGAAAAATCACAGGTCTAGCATACGGCAATGACGCTTCGGATGATGTTGTTACACCCAGCAAGGGCAGCAAAACGATTGGCAATAAACTTGTAGCCGGTACAGGAATGGCTTCTGTGGCCCACCATGTTGCCATCAATATGGCCGTTGCAACAACGGCCCAAGCATGATCGCTTAAGCCACTTGGCGGATCAAACACCATGATCAAAGCGAAAAATATAGGTCCAAGAATAAGGCCAATATTTTGATATTTTGCCCGCGATTGATAAGTGGTCATAGCCGTTATACATGCCTATCTGTTAAGTCTGTCGGCACACTAATCAGATTATATAGTAAATTCCAGATAAAAGTTTTTTGTCTTATTTTTCATAAACCATTCCTCTTCTGTATATGAAATTTAGCGAAATGACACAGACTTTAAAACACTATCTTAGATATCTATTCAGATTCACCGAATCGCTGGTCGATTAAGTCACAGACCGCAGTTAGGGCGGATTTATCACCTTCGGCATCCTCAACAGTAATCGTCACATGATCACCCTTAGCTGCACCGAGCATCATAAGGCCCATAATTGAAGTAGCAACAACGTCTTCACTACCTTTTGAAACGGTGATATTCATATCAAACTGACCCGCTAATTTTGCAAGCTTAGAACTTGCACGGGCATGCAAACCGCGTTGATTAAGAATCATAATCGTTTTTGATACCATGCGACGGCCTTAATTATAGCGAGACCAATAAATAATGATCTTATTATTTATTGATAAGTCGAACCGACACAAAGACTTATAGCCAAATAAGGTGATCAATATTCACCGCAATTGGCTATAATTACAATGTGCTGTGTACTTTAATGTTTTAGTATCTAGAATATTATGCACCCAAAACTTCGCTGGCGATGTTAATATATTTTATGCCTGCATCTTTGGCAGATTTCACAGCGTCTTCGAGCGTCGCACTAGCCCGAACACTTGCAAGTTTAATTAACATTGGTAGATTTATGCCAGCGATGACTTCAACTTTATCTTTGTCCAATAAGGAAATCGCTAGGTTGGACGGCGTGCCGCCAAACATATCAGTTAGCAAAACCACACCCGCGCCTTTGTCTACATCCAAAACCGCAGTTTTTATTTCCTCGCGGCGCTGCTCCATATCATCGTCTGGTCCGATACAAACCGCGCGAATATTATCTTGTGCACCTACGACATGTTCCGTGGCGGCAATAAATTCGTCAGCCAATCGCCCGTGCGTTACCAGAACCATTCCTATCATTGCTTTGTTACCTTATTGTTCATTAAAGAAAATTGTCTTATACTTTCTAAAAATTCTAGTCAGCGTGTCGCTGAATTATTCTAAAACCGTATCTCTATGAAATAGATTAACGGCTATTCCATCAAGTGCAATCTTTTGTGCCACAGCTTCTGCAACTGCTACCGAGCGATGACGGCCCCCAGTGCATCCAAAGGCCAGCGTTAAGTAGGACTTTCCCTCCTCGCGGTAACGCGGTAATAAAAATTCAAGCATATCAATTAATTTAGCCATAAAGTCGTTATACCCAATATCTGCGCGGACATAATTAGCAACAGCTTTATCACGGCCTGTTTGATTGCGTAATTTGTCATCATAATGGGGATTGCGTAAAAACCGTACATCAAAAACCAAATCTGCATCACGGGGAACACCAGCGGCATAACCAAAAGACATGAATGTAATCACTAACCCTGGCGAATGCTTGCCAGAAAAACGCTTTTGTATAATGCGTCTTGTGTCGGTGCTGTTACGTGTACTGGTATCCAGTATACCGTCCACTAACGGCCTTACTGCACTCATGGTAACGCGCTCAGACTTAATGGCTGCTCGCAAATTATGGCCACTGGTTAGCGGATGTCTGCGCCGTGTTTCGCTGAAGCGTTTGATCAATACATCATCGGACGCATCTAAAAACAAGATATGTACGGCAAGGTCATTGCGACAGCGCAGTGTTTTTACAATAGCTTCAAAGCCTTTGGGTGAAAAATGTAAAGCTCGGCTATCAATGCCAACCGCTAATGGCAGGGCTTTTTCGTCGCCACCGTCCATATCAACAAGCGAAGTCAACATATTTAGCGGCAGGTTATCAACGGTATGATACCCAGTGTCTTCAAACGCGGTAAGGGCTGACGATTTTCCGGCCCCAGATAAACCCGTCACAATGACAATTGATCGAGGCGTATGTGTGTCAGATTTATCGTTACCCATATTTTCCGAAGTTTGACTTTGTTTGACTGTCATTTTCCCATCCCCAAAATCATTCATTTAGCTGATTAATATTCACCAATTTACCCAGATCATCAAGATGCTTTATTGCAAGTTCAATTTTTATTGGCGCTGATGGATCAAAGGCCTGTAATTTTATTGTTTTAATCGGTACCGTGCTGACGATTTGATCTGTCTCATCTGGAAGTCGCGCAGTCATATTGTCTGATACGAGATAAACCATAAGGCAAAGTGGGATATTCTGTACAAAATCAAAGGGAACTATGCCTAAGCCGCGTACCTCTAAATAACCCTGTAATTTTTTGGGCCCAGACATTATAAGATGCGAGCCAGATTGGCGAAGTAGAACTTGATCATCGCTAATTAATATTGCACCACGATCAATCAATCGCAATGCAAGGTCAGACTTACCTGATCCGCTTGGCCCTATGATCAAAATGCCTTGCCCGTTTATGCTGACAGCTGTGCCATGCTGAGAAATGTCTTTGCTTGCGGGGTTATTCATGACTGTTCGCCAATGGTAAACTGACTTTAAAAACCGCCCCTTTGATGATATTATCATTGCCGACAATATTTTCGGCGTTAATAGTCCCACCATGGGCTTCAATCACTTGCCGTGATATAGCCAGCCCTAAGCCAGAATGATTACCAAAGGCTTCTGTTTCAGGCCGTTCAGAATAAAAACGAGAGAATATCTTTTCCTCAGATCCTTCTGGCAAGCCTGGTCCTTGATCGCGGACCTCTATATGGGCGAACCCATTTTTAATTTCAGCCGTTATATGGACGTCCGCATTCTTTGGGGAAAAGCTAACGGCATTGTCAATCAAGTTATTCCACACTTGGCCAAGTCTACCATCAATGCCCTGCACGAGAAAAATACCTGCCTCTAGGTCAGTCATCACAACACGCACACCATTTAATTTATTATTTTTTGATGCATGCATGGTATCATAAGCATCGTTTAATGTGTTTAACATGACCCCAATATCAACATTTTGCATATGCCCGCGTGTTAGTTCAGCGTCTAAACGCGACGCATCGGAAATATCACTGATCAGTCGATCAAGACGTTTGACATCATCTTCAATCACATCAAATAAGCGCTTTTGCAGATCGGGACGGTTGGTACGGCGCAGTGTTTCCACAGCACTGCGCAAGCTTGATAAAGGATTTTTCAATTCGTGTGCCACATCAGCTGCAAATCGCTCGACAGCATCTATCTGATTATAGAGTGCGCGGGTCATATCCGATAAGGACCGCGATAAATCACCAATTTCGTCACGCCTGTGGGCAAATTCAGGGATACTGTCTTCGCGGCCTATACCTCGGCGGACGCGCTCCGCTGCCCGCGCAAGCACACGAATGGGCCGGGCTAGTCTGCGACCTAAAAAAAATGACAGTAAAATCGTAATGAATAAAGCGCCTGCAAAAATGCGAACTGTTGTCATTTGTTCGCTGCGGACAATGTCTTCAATGTCTTCGGTTTGCCCCGTCAGCACTAGTGCCCCTAGAACACGGCGAAAGCGCTGTACAGGCACTGCAATATTAATCATATAACCGCCATCACTGTGACGACGCAATTGCACCGCCGTTTCGCCAGTGAGCGCAGTTCCTACTTCGGACAAATCATTGCCATGAATACCAGGGGTATCAATATGGGGCGGGGCATCCAAAACTGGCCGCATATCCGCTAAAAATTCAAAGATCGTATTTTCAATGATTTCGGCAATAGGGACAGGCTGGTCTAGGGCTGGCAATTCTTCAGCGATTATGCGTTTTTCGCCTGCAAGAAACTGACTATCGGCGATCAACATACCTTGGCGCGTAAATAATCGGGCACGGTCATCTGTAGGACCAACAAGACGCGAAATAATTTGCCGGGCAGCTGCAAGATCAATAGTATCAGTTTCAGTAACAACAGCGCTAGATTCGCCCAGAGCATTACCAATGATTTCAGCTTGGATTTTCAGTGTTTCAATGCGCGCTTCAATCAGATCATCATAAAATTGATTCAGATACAGCACACCGCCAACTAGGATAAACAAAGCCATAGCATTCACTGCCATGATATTCACCATCAACGGTGAAAGTCCGCGCGTGTGATGCCTAGCGCCCTTTGCGTTTTCACGAACAATTAAGTAGCTATTGGGTTGGCTGTCGTTACTCACACACTATCCCATCATTTCACAGTGATCCTTTTTAACTGTACCATACTTAAATTATTTCGCAGACACTATAGCCAAATGCGGTGAATATTGATTACCTTATTTGGCTATAAGTATTTGTGTCGGTTCGACTTATCCCCAAGGGCTCAGGGAATAATAAGATTATTATTCATTGGTCTCGCTATATCTTACAAACGATATCCATGTGTGATTCTTATCAATGTTAAATTAAATATCTTCATCAAGATAGCGGTAACCAACACCGTAAAGCGTTTCAATCGCTGTAAAGTCCTTATCGGATTTTCTGAATTTTTTGCGCAGTCGCTTGATATGGCTATCAATTGTGCGGTCGTCGACATAAACATCATCTGTATAAGCTGAATCCATCAATTGGTCTCGGCTTTTTACATGGCCGGGATGTTGGGCAAGTACTTGAAGAATTAAAAATTCAGTCACTGTCAGTGTCACATTTTGACCGCGCCACATTACACTGTGACGTACAGGGTCCATAATCAGATCACCACGTTCCATCACGCTGTCTTCTTCTGTTCGCTCCTCGTTTTCAGGCGTTAATAGATGTGACATTTCAATCCGCCGCAGCAAGGCGCGAATGCGTTCAATAAGCAAACGTAGGGAAAATGGTTTACCGATATAATCATCTGCCCCCAAACGCAGACCAATAAGTTGATCAAGTTCCTCATCTTTGCTCGTTAGAAAAATCACAGGCATATCAGTGACTTCGCGTAATTTTCGTAATAACTCAATCCCGTCCATCCGTGGCATTTTCACATCTAAGATCGCTAAATCCGCAGGGTTTTGCGATAAAGCGTCCCATGCTTTTTGTCCATCAGGGTAGGTGCGGACACGGAAGCCTTCGGCTTCCAGCGCAATTGTTACAGACGTTAATATATTGCGATCATCATCAACCAGTGCAATCGTTGCTGTCATAGCCTACCCTTTTCTTTTAACCATTTTTAGCCCAAAATCGTAATGCTGACCAGTTCAACTTACAGATAAAGCCACAAATGGGACCAAAACAAGGCATGCATGAGGCGAACATGTGACGTAAGAATTGAGTGTAACATACGGTGTCTGAAACCCTTTCATCAATGGATGCAATAGTTTAGAATTTCTAATCGAAAAATAAAAAGATTCATGTTGCTTTTTTCCAAGAATTCCGCGATTTTAGCGCCACATTACGCCACTTAATGAGCGTATTAATATGATAATTAAAATGATGTCAGAGCGATTTAAAAACGCATGGCATTCAGAAGGAATGAAGCCGCTGCACATTGTGGTTGGCACATATTTGGAAGGACAAGACCTTGCAAGTCTTTGGCACCCGTCTCAGTTCTGTTGATCTTGCGTCACAGGGAATTCAACACACTGGTAACCAATATTGGAACCTTAATACGGAACATCTGTATGAACAATCGCTGAGACGCGGCGAAGGACATATGGCCAGCGGCGGTGCGTTGGTCGTTAAAACGGGCAAACACACTGGTCGCAGTGCGAATGATAAATTTACTGTGCACGATGATATGACCGAAGACACGGTTTGGTGGGGCGATGTTAATGTGCCGATGACACCAGAACACTTTGATACATTACATGCCGCGTTCTTGGACCATATGGCTGATAAGGACTTGTTCGTGCAAGACCTTTGGGGTGGCAGCGACAAAAACAATCGCCTTGCTGTGCGCACTGTTGGTGAATATGCGTGGCACAGCTTATTTTGCCGCACGATGTTAATCGAACCAACGGCTGATGAAGCGCCTTTAATGCAGCCACAATTCACAATCATCAACTTACCAAGCTTTCGCGCTGATCCTGCAACGATGGGCACGCGTAGTGAAACTGTGATTGCTGTGAACTTTAAAAAGGGCCTAGTGCTGATCGGTGGCACAGAATACGCGGGGGAAAATAAAAAATCTGTGTTTTCTATACTGAATTATCTTTTACCTGCCAAAGACATTATGCCCATGCATTGCAGTGCAAATATTGGTCCAGACGGTGATGTGGCTATCTTTTTTGGTCTCAGTGGCACAGGCAAAACAACATTATCAGCCGATAGTCGTCGTACATTAATCGGGGATGATGAACACGGCTGGACAGACGACAGTGTCTTTAACTTCGAAGGGGGTTGTTACGCCAAAGTGATCAAGCTAAGCGCTGAGGCAGAACCTGAAATTTATGCCACCACTAAGCGTTATGGAACGGTTCTTGAAAATGTGGTGATGGATGAAACCACGCGCGAGCTTGATCTTGATGATAATACATTGGCGGAAAACACACGCGCGGCCTATCCAATTGATTTTATACCCAATACAAGTGCAGAAAACAAAGGCGGCAAGCCAACCAATATTATTATGCTAACGGCTGATGCTTTCGGTGTTCTGCCACCGATTTCTCGCCTTACGCCTGAACAAGCCATGTATCATTTTCTATCTGGCTATACAGCCAAAGTAGCGGGCACAGAAATCGGCGTTAGGGAGCCACAAGCCACCTTTTCAGCGTGCTTTGGTGGGCCGTTTATGCCGCGTCATCCCAGTGTTTATGGTCATTTGTTACGCAAGAAAATCGCTGAAGGGGGTGTGCGGTGCTGGCTGGTAAACACGGGCTGGACTGGCGGCGAATACGGTACAGGACACCGTATGCCCATTCAGGATACGCGCGCCATGTTGCATGCAGCCCTTGATGGTAGTCTGAACAATGCACCGATGCGCATTGATGAAAACTTCGGTTTTGAAGTCCCTATCAGTGTCGAAGGCGTTGACAAAGCTATCCTTAATCCACGCAGCACATGGGCCGATAAAGCGGCTTATGATGTAAAGGCTAACCACCTTGTTGGTTTATTTAACAGCAACTTTGAAAAATTCTTGAGCCACGTGGATGATAGTGTGAAAGCTGCTGCACCAAGGGCAACTGCTCCACCCACGGCTGCGGAGTGAAGATATTGCTTTTTTTGAGCTGCATTTAAGCCCAGCAAAAGGATTACTATTGCGCCAATATTGCTAATATTTAAATCCTTGTGTTACAGTCTTTAAAAATCTTGAAAAGCGTTAGGGTTATTTATGAATAATACGAGACGAGGGTTTCTTAAGAGCGCCGCCGCTGGGGCAAGTTTACTTGCGTTTCCTGCTATTGTTGGCTGCAGTCGGCAAATACCGCGGGTTAAGTGGCTTGGCTGGAAATATTATGATGATCCCACAGTGAAGGGAGAATTTGAAGAAATCCATGGCTGCAAAGTCGAGGCAAGTTATTTTGACGGTAATTCCGAGGCTTACGCGCGGCTTGCTTCTGGTGGTGCGGAGGATTTTGATCTGGTTATGGGCGATGGATATTGGCCAAGGCTTTATTTTAAGAATAATCTTGTTCAATCTATAGATATAGACCGTATTGAAAACTATGGCGGCATTTACCCCGATTTTAACGCTGAGAATTTTCCCTTAACGCAGGCTGAAAATGATCTATCAAAGACGATTGCTATTCCCAATTGCTGGGGCGGGTATGGCTTGACGTACAACACAAAGCATATTCAAATTACTGGGGATCATATCAGCTTAAATCAATTATTTAAGTCAACTTTAGGCAATAAAAATTTCAGTACAAGCGCTCGGTACGAGGAAAATATAGCTTTAGCAGGGGTTCTAGCTGCGCATGACCTTGGTTCAATCGACCGCGAGGGTTTTAGCCCGTACGATCTAACTGCGGCAGAACTGAATTTAGCCGAAGAACTTCTGATGCAGCAAAAAAAATCACTTTATAAAAGATGGCATGAAGAAGCGACTTTGGAAAAATGGCTCAGGGATGAAAGCGTTGTTCTGTCCCCTGAATGGTCTGGAATGTACCGCCGTATAGAGTTTGACCGGCTCGCAGGCCAAACATCCGTGCATTTAAAGCATGATCTTAAACCCATAGAAGGGGGGCTTGGATGGGTTGATACTTGGATGATTACGCGCAAAGAACGATCAAAGCGCTTGATGGATTTATCACATGAATGGATAAATTTCCGCTTGAAGAAAGCCAATATGTTAAAAGTTGCGCAGGATGGCTGGTCCCCCTGTATTGATGTTCGCAGTGAACTAAGTCAAACAACGGACGGCGAGCGCCACATAGAAACTCTATTCCTTAATCGCACAGCCGAGATTAAAGGATTATATCAGTTTAAAAACCCTAGTGATAACCGTGCATGGACAGACGTTTGGAACAGGGTACTCACATCATGATATTACCTTAAGAACCGACTAACTTGCAATTTCATGAATTTCCCAAGCTGAGCCAAATAAACACCATGCCTGAACTGAAATTAAGTATTGAAGAAGCTTTTGAGCGCGCCGAGCGAGAATGTTCACAAGGCAATATTAGCTTAGGTAAACAGATTTATGCCCAGCTTGTGCAGGCTTTACCGCGGGATCATTTTTTACGACTAAAGGCGCAGGAACGACTGCAATTTCTTGAACCACAGCGCTTATCACATGAACAAAAGCAGGCCCTAGTACAGCTTCTTAAAGAAGAAAAAGCTGAAACGACCCTAGCCAAGGCTCAAAATATTGCAAAAACTTATCCCAATGATTGGTTTATCCATGACTTTTTAGGGAGTGTGTACATGCAACTAAATCGTCACGAAAAAGCCCTCAAATGTTTGGATAAGGCCATAAGCTTGAAGTCTGACAATGCTGGTTGTTATTCCAATAGGGGGTTGATATTGCATGACCTAGCACGTTTTGAAGAATCATTGGACAGTTATGATAAAGCCCTTGATATTGACCCGCAAAATTTTGATGCTCATTTCAATAAAAGTATCACGTTGGATATTTTAGGCCGATATGAAGAAGCCCTTTATCATTTATCTAGAAGCCTAGAAATTCAAGGAGACCAATCAGAAACACTCTCCATGCAATTAAAACTGAAAACTTTAATTGTGGATTGGAGTTTGTATGATGAGTGGGCTCAAGTGCATGAAATACTGGGTATAACTACTCAGGCTACCCCTTTTCCATTTCTTGCGCTGGAGGACAGGCCAGAAAAGCAGCTTATACGGTCACAAAAACATAGTCAATGCTTCCTTCCTAAAGAAGAGACACCTCAATACACACATTGTCAATCAAGCCAAAAAATCAGAATCGGTTATTTTTCTGCGGATTTTCATGGGCATGCCACTATGCATTTGATGGCTCAACTTTTTGACTATCATGATCAAGATGTTTTTGAAATTTATATTTATTCTTTCGTTTCAGTTGAAGCTGATTATTTTACAAGGGACCTGCAAAATACAGTGACTGTTTTTCGGGATGTATCCAATATGTCTGACCAAGACGTCGCAAAATTGTCCAGAAGTGATAGTATTGATATTGCGGTTGACTTGAAGGGGTACACACAAAATGCCCGCACCGGTATTTTTGCGTGTGGGGCAGCGCCCGTTCAGATCAATTATCTAGGCTATCCAGGTACAGTGGGCGCGGATTTTATCGATTATATTATCGCTGACCCTGTCGTAATTCCTGAGCACTTGCAACAGCATTATTCTGAAAAAGTAATCTACCTACCGAACAGTTATCAGGTCAACAATAACAGTCGAAAAATATCCGAAACAAAAATGATTCGTGATCAGTTTGGCCTGCCAGAAAAATCCTTTGTTTTCTGTGGTTTTAATAATAGTTATAAAATTACACCACGGGAATATGATATATGGATGCGGGTGATGCAGAAAGTCGACGACAGTGTTTTATGGCTGTTGCGGTCTAATAAAACGCAGGCACTTGAAGATAATTTAAAGCGCGAAGCAGAAAATCGCGGCATTAGTGGTGACCGCATAATCCTAACGGACAAGTTACCCCATTCCGAGCATTTAGCCCGTCACCGCTTGGCGGATTTGTTTATTGATACATTCAATGTCAATGCGCACACCACTTGCAGCGATGCGTTATGGGCTGGATTACCAGTCGTCACCAAGGTCGGGGAGCAGTTTGCCGCCCGTGTCGCCGCTAGTCTTTTACACGCTGTTGGCCTGCCTGAGCTGGTGACAGAAACCGAGGCAGAGTATGAAGCTTTGATTTTAGAGCTTGCGACCAACCGTCAGCGTTTGGCTGCATTAAAGCGCAAACTGCACAAAAATCGTTTGACCAAGCCATTGTATGACACCGAAGCCTATACCCGTCACTTAGAAGATGCTTATAAACAAGCTCACCAAATTCACCAAGCAGGGCAATCACCGCGCCCAATCATTGTAAGTGCGTGAGAAAACTTATGAACTTGGAACCCTAGCCCCCCATCATTTCCATCAGCATTTGCATGCCTTCTTTTTCCTCGTCCGTTAGGGCTGTGGGGGCGCAGCATGGGTCGTTTCAAACGCTTCCCTCAGGCTACCGCCGCGCTTATGCACCGCTTTCACAGCACCAACCATCCCCGTCAGGAAACCACGGGTCTGCTCAATAGCCGCGTCAACATTACCCCGACCACGCACCACAGTACCACGGCCACCAATTAGGGTTTCAGCGCCGTAAGCCTTAACCTTGTCAAGCGTATGGGACGACCAGTCCATGTGGAAAGCATCGCCAGTATACAAGGCTGCCGCAGCTTCCACCAGGTCACCAGCAAACAGTATTTTCTGTTTTGGTAACCAAGCCACAATATCGCCCGCTGTATGACCGCGACCGCAATAGTCTAGGATCAGCGCACCACGATCACCGCCAAGCTCAATTTCCAGTCTGTCGTTGAACACCATATCAGGATGTGTAAGTCCCGGAATGCCTTCAGGTTCGCGAAACAAACGGGGCATGCGACCATATTCGCTGTCCCAATCCTGTTTGCCGCGCTCGTTTATCAATAATCTGGTATTTTCATGTGCTATGATGGTTTCCGCATCAAAAGCTGATGCCCCAAGAACACGCACGGCATGGTAATGCGACAAAACTAGGTATTTTACAGGCTTGTCAGTATACTGTCTGAGTTTTGCCAGCCAATCGCTTGCCGCTTTCGGCGTCGCTCTGGCTTCAAACGCTACGCTAAAATCCTCGCCTTCAATGGCGCCAATATTTGGGTCACCTTCGGCTGTTAGCGCGTATACGCCACCTTCGAGTATTTCCAAAGTTTCAACCTTTTCACCCAGATCGGCGGATGAAGCGAATGCCTTTGACATATGAGCTTCCTTTTGATTTTACAGGGCCTGATTGGACGTGATAAGCCCGTCCAAACCCAAATTTATTATAAAATTTTAGAACCGCACACGGACGGCCGCACCGTAATTCCGCGGCCTTTCAAAGTTTGCTTCATGGAAACCAATCGCAAAGTTTGAATTACCGGCCATGATGGTCCGCTCATTGTTAAGGTTATGAACGAAAAGCACGAAGTCCCATTGATCAGACGGGTCGGTGTAAGTTGCTGCCAGATTGACCTTGTGGAAGGCTTCCTGCGACAAGAACGACGAGTTCTGCGCATCATTTTCGATTCTGCTGCGATAGGACCAGTCAGCCCTGAAGGTCTGTGACCCATCATTCGGCATATCAATGCTGTAAGTAAGGGCACCATTCACCGACCATTTGGGGGCATTGGGTAGATCTGAATCTTTAGAAATTGCACCAGAACCTGTGATCGCTGCTGTCGGGTCATTGATTTCAGTATATCTGGCATCAATGTATCCAATCCCAACCTCAAGTTCCAGGTGCTCGCGTGCCACAGTGGTCAGTTCTAACTCGAACCCATCAATTTGTGCCTTGCCTGCGTTTTGGGTTACAGGCGCGCCAAACTGTTCAAAAACAACGACCTGAATATCTGAGTAACGTGAGTGATATGCGGCACCGTTAAGACGGGCCCGATTATCGGCGTTTGTCCATTTGAAGCCACCTTCATAAGTCGTGAGCTTTTCAGGCTCAAACGCTAGGACGTCTTCACGTGGCACCAGGTATCGCACGTTAAAGCCACCGCTTTTGAAGCCCTTCGCATAAGACGCATACAGAAATAAGTCGTGAGTAACCCGGTAATCCAATCCAAATTTTGGCGACGTGTTTGTAAATGTCTCCGAGACTTTTCCTACTGGAACAAAGTATAGACGGCCATATGGCGAACCATCATCCACAAGGGCAGGGTGTCCAGCAAACACATCAGAACCGACAAAGCCTAACGTCAGCGAGGAATTAATGGGGTCAAAGTGCTTATTGTCTTCAGTACGGCGGATACCCGCGGTCGCCGATAATTGAGGTGGTCCTAAAAAACTGGACAGTCAGTTAAGGTGTATCCAAGATATATTTTTTGGAGATACAGCATGACAAAACGACGTAAATTATCGACAGCTTTTAAGAAGAAAGTCGCCTTTGTCGCTTATCGTGGGCAGCCCTGCGCGGTGACAAAACTATACAAGAGCTTGGGGCTCATTATGACGTTCACCCTCAGCAGATCAGCACATTAAACCTCTAAGATGTGGGAAGCGTCAGGTTATGGAAGGGCTGGACGACATATTTGCGGGCAAATCGGACAAACGTAAGCGCGGTGTTGACGGCGAGATTAGAGAGCTTCATGCCAAGATAGGGGAGTTGACAGTCGTTAATGATTTTTTGGAACGCGGGCTCAAGAAATGAGCCATAGTGAGCGCAAGAGAATGGTTAAGCGCGATCACCCTAAGCTGAGTATATCGAGGCAATGTGAGGTGCTTTCGATTAGCCGTAGCAGTGTTTACCATGTACCTAAACCCACCAGTCCAAAAACACTGGATTTGATGAGACATATGGACGAGACCTTCATGAAGTATCCTTTTTACGGCAGCCGCCAGATGACCACACACTTGCGCCGTCAGGCATTCAAGTAGCCAAAATCACTTAGGATAGCACCGTGTTCGCCGCCTCATGCGCATTATGGGCTTACAAGCCATTTTTTGCGCCCCAAAGACCAGTGTTCCACACCCTGAGCACAAGATATACCCGTATCTTTTGCGCAAGGTATCAGTCAGCGAGGCTAACCATGTTTGGTGTGCGGATATCACCTATATACCCATGCAAAAGGGCTTTTTGTACTTGGTAGCGATCATGGA
>JABABO010000214.1 GCA_014238195.1 Kordiimonadaceae bacterium
GACGGTGATGCGTTAGGGGATGGCGTTACAATAAACCTAGATGGCCTGGATAGAACTAATGGTTTTGCTCTGAATGGTGCTCTGGAAGGAGATCAGAGTGGTTGGTCCGTTTCCAGTGCGGGTAATATTAACGGTGATGCCTATGACGATTTTATTATTGGAATCAATAAGGTTGGCACGGGCGCAATCGAGGAGGCTTACGTCATTTTTGGTGCGTCCAGCTTTGATGCATCCTTAAATTTAAGCACATTGGATGTCAATGATGGCTTTAAGTTAACTGGTGAAGGCACTAATAATAAATTTGGCTATTCCGTGTCCAGCGCAGGGGACGTGAACGGTGATGGTCTAGATGATATTATCATTGGGGCTAAAAGCATTGATTTTACAGGTAACTTACAAGACGTCGGTGTAACCTATGTGGTATTTGGCAATGAGGATGCGAGTACCTTTCCGTCTTCATTTCAAATGGCCGACCTTGATGGCAGCAATGGTTTTAAGGCTATTGGTGCTGAAGATTCTGATAAAAGTGGCTATTCCGTGTCCAGCGCCGGCGATGTCAACGGCGATGGTTATGATGACATCATTATTGGCGCGATTGGGGTGGATGGCGAGACCTCTGTTGGTGTCGGCGCAAGCTATGTTGTGTTTGGGGGTAGCGGCTTTGATACAGCGATAGAACTCGCAAGCCTTGATGGTAGCAATGGCTTTAAACTTCAAGGTGATGATGCAGGAGACGAGAGTGGAGCATCCGTTTCTAACGCTGGGGATATCAACGGCGATGGTTACGGCGACCTGATCATAGGGGCTTGGAAAGCTGACGCGAATGAGTCCGAGTCAGGCAAAACCTATGTGGTTTTTGGCGCTGGAGATGGCTTTCAGCCTGTTATCAAGTTAGCGGATGATTTGAAGATATCAGCTCAGATCCCACAAGGCTTTACGTTGTTGGGGCATGGTGAGAAAGACTATAGTGGCCATTCTGTTTCCAGTGCTGGCGATATCAACGGCGATGGTTACGATGATATTCTCATTGGCGCCCCTGGGGCTGTACCAGATGATGATATAGGCGTAGGTGCAGTTTATCTGATATTTGGTGGCAGTGATATTGCGGCGTTATCTGAAACTGTTTTGGCCGACCTTGATGGGCCCAATGGCTTCATACTTTACGGCGATTCAAATGATAATGACTATGCAGGGCATTCTGTCTCAGGCGGGGGGGATGTCAACGGGGATGGTTATGATGATCTGATCATTGGGGCCTATTATGCCGATGGCGAGAGGGGTAAAACTTATGTCGTTTTTGGCGGTAATGGCTTGCTGAGCGCTGATATTTCCTATCCCTTTCCGCTACCGGTAAACCCAAGCGGTGTGATATTGACTGACCATTCAACTAAACCAACAGCCAGCCTGACTAAAAACCAAACAACCCCCACACCGTTTGATGATTACCTAGAATATGGCCGTGATCAAGACGTGCTGTCGGCGCTTCCTGGGAATGATTATGTCGATGGCGGTAATGGCAATGACACCATCGGCGGTAACACAGGCAATGACACCATCGAGGGCGGCCTTGGGGCTGATCTGTTGTTCGGCTGGCTGGGTGATGACCTGATTTACGCTGGTTTTCAAAATGATCTATTTCTTGACCACAGCAGCAATGTCGTGTGGGCAGGCCCTGGGTATGACACCGTTGTCGGCGGCGCTGGCGCGGATACGCTGGGCGGTGGCAATGATGACGATAGCGTCATAGGTGGCCGCGGTGATGACCTTCTGTTCGGTGGTTTTGGTAAGGATACCGTTTTAGGCGATCAAGGCCTTGATACCATTTACGGCGGCTGGGGCAATGATATGGTCAAGGGCGGCGCCCACAGTGATCTTCTGTTCGGCGGCGATGGTCGGGATATCCTGCAAGGCGGCAGCGGTAATGATACCCTGTGGGGCGACGCTGGTGCTGATACGCTGTACGGCGGTATTGGTGAT
Organism: Kordiimonadaceae bacterium; assembly: GCA_014238195.1. Classification (GTDB taxonomy): domain Bacteria; phylum Pseudomonadota; class Alphaproteobacteria; order Sphingomonadales; family Kordiimonadaceae; genus JABABO01. Next base: position 1,978 of record JABABO010000214.1, read on the forward strand.
GATTTTATTGATGGCGGCGATAATGCTGATCTGATTTTTAACAGTGAAGGCAATGACACTGTGAACGGCGGTAACGGCGATGATATCCTTTGGGGTGGCCCTGGTGATGATCAGATCACAGGCGGGCTCGGCGCTGATACCTTTGGCTTTACGTTGACAAACGGCAATGACCGTGTCACTGACTTTAATCTGGATGATGATATCCTTGATGTATCAGAAACAGACTTTACAGGGCTGGCGAGCTTAACCAGCGCGGCTGAGGACACCGATGACGGTTTGTTGATCACCATTAGCGGCAGCACTTCAGTGTTGTTCACAGGCTTAACACTCAGTGACCTAACCGCCATGGATATTACCTACATATCATAAGGGTTGGTGGCTTTTTGTCACCATCGTCATGCTGAACTTGGATCAGCATCCATGAGTGGTTTAGGCTTGTGTTTGCCTTAAAAGAAAATGGACCCTGAACCAAGTTCAGGGTGACGGTATGGGTGTTCAGGGTGACGGTTGGGATTCATGCATGACGCCTTTTATCCATCACCCAATCACTGTGGTATTTGGCAGCGCGTAGCACGCCCTCTTCGTCACTCTGTGACACGGGGACCAGAAAACAACTGAATCTCCACACCCGCTGTCACAATTTTTGCTGGCATTTCCGATGAAAGGCTGCGATTATTAGCAAAGCTTTAACTCAAAAGCTTTAACTAAGATGGGGCAGTATAGCCAAATGCAGTGAATTTTAAACCCCTCATTTGGCTATAAGTATTTGTGTTGGCTCGACTTATCCCCAAAGTCTCAGGGAATAATGAGATCATTATTCATTGGTCTCGTTTTATATACCACACAGTATCTGCTTTCGCTTTCCACTAGGATTAAAAGGCCATAGCATGACAAGAAGACCTACTTTACCAAGACCAGCCTGCGGCGCTGCATTGATCTTTCTTTTCATGATACTTGGCACAGCAGCCCCCAGTTTAGCAGCGGCTGAATGGTCCTATAGCGGCACCAAAGGCCCTGATGCATGGGGGCGATTGCATAAAGACTGGGCCACATGTGATAAAGGGCAGCAGCAATCAGCCATTGATATTGCTTTGACGGACCCCGTGCGGATGCATAAGCTGCATTTAAATTACAATGTTACGGGCCTTGATTTGGTGAATATGGGCCACAGCATCCAACAGAAGTATAATGCTGGCAGTATGTTAACAATAGCTGGTAAAAGCTATATGTTGCTGCAATTTCATATCCATACACCCAGCGAACATACTGTTATGGGTCGGCAGGACCCCCTTGAAATCCATTTTGTGCATAAGTCTGAAATGGGGGAACTTGCTGTGATCGCAGTCTTGGTTCAAGCCGGTAAAACCAACACAGCAGCGCTCGAGATATGGCCCCACCTACCCCTTGAAAAAGGCCAAAAACATAGAAATGAAAACATTAAGATCAATGCGCGGGATTTGATCCCCCATGACCAAAGCTTTTATCGCTATATGGGATCCTTAACCACACCGCCCTGCAGCGAGGGCGTTCATTGGTACGCCATGAAAAACCGCTTAGAAATGTCTGCCGCGCAGATCAAAGAAATTCGGGGGCTGATCGGCCAGAGCAATCGCCCAGTTCAAGCCCGTAACCACCGCATAATTCTTGATAGCGAAGAATAATCACGTGATGCACCCGACCGAAAGAAAACTAAAATTATGCTGCTTAGGGGCTATGGTCACAGTTCTAGCGGCCTGTGCTAGTGGCATAGGCGGCACCGCAATACCCAAGGGCAGCCTGTACGCACCCCCAGCGTTTCAAGACGCAATCTGCAACAACACCCCTGCAAAAGCTTATGAGGTTATCGCCAATCTGGACGCTGACACTAGGTCTAACAACCTACTGATGGCCTATGCACTGGAGCAACGCGGTCATGCAGTTCGCGCACGAAACATCTATGCTAGGCTTGCTAAAAGGGATGCTCGTAGCAATGCAGATGCATTTATCAGCCTAAAGTGCGGTCGGCTTGTGCATTTTTCTGGCCCTATACATACGGTTGCGGGTCAGCGTTTAGCTGTTGTTTCACAGACCTTAGCTTTGTTGGATGCGGACCTAGCAAAACAGGATCACTTGCATGCGGGACTTGGGCCAACGCTTATGTCAAAGGTAAATGTTAAGGCTAAAAAACCTAGCGGGCCGACACTCACCCTGCGCAGTGCACGGATTGAACTGCCTCAATCCGCTTCAAAACGCGGGCAATGGTTCAGCCATTTGGCATCCTACAACACTGATAATGACGCGCAAAAATATATGAAAATTGCCAAAACCACCTACAAAGTCCTCGCAGACCATCTCATCCTATGGGAAATGAAGACAGCTAAGAGCAAAGCTTGGCGGCTTGGTGTACGATCAGGAAATTGGTCAGACGCGGACAAGCTTTGTGTTACAATAAAAGCCAGTGGTGCCTACTGCCGTGTGATCGACACGCGTAAATAATTCATTAAATCGTAACAAATCAAAAATCATCTAGCACTTGATGGCAAGGCTGGTTATGATGCCACACAATAAAAGGTCAGCGGAGCGTTCTTGCTGGTCAGGAATTTTGGGGAATTTAGGGAGAAAGCATCATGGCCGCAACTAGGCAAGCAAATTGGTCCTCGCGTTGGGCGTTTATTATGGCCACAGTGGGCAGCGCTGTTGGTCTTGGTAACATTTGGAAATTTCCATATGAAGCGGGTCAAGGCGGTGGCGGTGCTTTTGTGCTGATCTATCTGGTTTTTGTCTTTGTTATTGGCACACCTATGCTGATTGCCGAGCTATCGATTGGGCGGCGCGGTGGGTTGTCACCGATAGGCTCAATGCGCAAGGTAGCACTGGAAGAAGGTAGAAATGGTCTCTGGCAATTGATCGGTTGGTCTGGTGTTATTGGCGCTTTCATTATCCTGAGTTTTTATAGTGTGATTGGTGGCTGGACTTTGGCCTATGTCTTCAAATCTATTATGGGGGCTTTTAGTGATATTACACCCGATGGGGCGGATGTCTTGTTTAACGCCTTGCTGTCTGATCCGATTACGCTGACCATATGGCACGCTAGTTTTATGGCTATGACCATGGGTATTGTTATGCGCGGTGTTGAAGGTGGGCTTGAAAAAGCCGTCACATTGTTGATGCCTGCATTATTCGTTTTGCTGGTTTTCTTAGTGATCTACGCGGGTTTTACAGGGGCTTTTAAACAGGCTGTCGTCTTTTTATTGATACCTGATTTTTCAAAATTAACCTTTGATGTTGGTATTGAGGCCTTGGGGCAAAGTTTCTTCTCCCAGTCTATCGCTATGGGTTCGATCATGACTTACGGGGCATACTTGTCAAAGGATATAAAAGTCGGCCAAGCAGCTGTCACTATTTCCGCCGCCGATAGCGCAGTTGCTATTATGGCGGGCTTGGCCATTTTTCCGCTTGTCTTTGCTTACGGGCTTGATGTAGGGGGCGGTCCAGGCCTTATTTTTCAGACACTCCCCATTGCTTTTGGGAAAATGGCGTTTGGTGCAGTGGTTGGGGCATTATTTTTTGGCTTGTTACTGGTGGCTGCGATCACGAGTTCAATCTCGCTTTTAGAACCTGGTGTTTCGTATCTTGAACACACCCACGGTATCAAGCGCAAAAAAGCATCCACCTATGCAGGCGCTGCGGCATTTCTGCTTGGTATTTTAACAGTCCTTAGCTTTAATACGCTTTCGGGCTTCACGATAGCGGACATGACATTTTTTGATATGTTCGATTTTCTGACCAATAATCTGCTTATGCCCCTTGGCGGTATGTTCGTTGCTATGTTTATCGGTTGGTTTATGCTGCGCAAAAATGTGATGGAAGAACTAGCAATGGAAGATAAATGGTTCCGTGTCTGGTATTTCCTCATTCGGTTTGTCAGTCCTGTTGGGGTCGCGGTTGTCTTCATTTGGCTATTATATGGCAAGTTTTTTGCTGGATGACGATAACCCAGCAAAAAGCTTTTTCATATTAAATTAGCCGAAACCCATGTGAAAACACGAGGATGTATCTTATAAATTAGGATTGCTCAATCGCCCGTACATCAATAATTTCAGGCACATAGTATTTTAGCAAATTTTCAATGCCGTGCTTTAACGTCATTGTTGAAGATGGGCACCCAGCGCAAGCGCCTTGCAATTCCAAATACACAACACCTTCTTTAAAGCCATGAAATTCAATGTTACCGCCATCTTGTGCAATGGCGGGGCGGACTTTCTCATTCAATAAATCTTGAATTTGATGGATAATTTCTGCGTCTTCATCCGAGCCAAGGGCGCTTATGTCAAGGCTTGGTTCTTGTTCTTCTGTATCCGTAATAACAGGCGCACCGCTTGTAAAAAATTGCATCAGCTCATTTAATATCACAGCTTTTAAAGCATCCCAGTCATGCGAAAGTGATTTAGTCACTGTGATAAAATTAAAGCCTAAGAAAACACCTTCTACACCGTTTATGCCAAACAGTGCCATTGCAAGCGGCGAACGAGCAGCGCTATCACGGTCCGTGAAGTTGGCAGACCCTGTTTCCAGCACTGTGCGCCCTGGAATGAATTTCAATGTTTCTGGGTTTGGGGTGGCTTCTGTTTCAATAAACATCCTATGATCCTTCATGTTTCTGCATCAAATGGGGTATGATCAAAATAAAATCAAGAGCAAAACGCTCTTATTTCTGCTTTTTGGGCTTCAATCAACTGTGGTAATGCCGTGGTATCTTGCGTCAATCTTGCGGTAATCAGTGTCCCTTGAATAGCAGTGATATAAGTTTGTGCGGACATATCATTCTTGTTATTGGCACTGCCACGCAATAGAATAAGACTGTCTAAAGCCTGATTCCATGTTGATTGCCATAACTGGAAAGCCTTAGCAATATCCCTGCCGAAAAACTGATGCCCAGGCCCAAGATTCAAAACATTCATTAAGCAAACAGCGGGCGTTCCTGTAGGTGTTTCGGATGCGTAATATTTTAAAACACCGCCCAGTGAATCCAAAAATCCAGCTTGTGCATTAGATGATGTTTGGCACGGGATAATGATATGTTTCATGAACAAGGCTCCGCTATAAGCCAAAGCAGCTTTAGCCATATCAATCTTTCCGTTTGGAAAATGATGATATAAGCTGGCACGCTTTAACTGTGCTGCTTCCGCTAGTAATGTCAGGCTAGCGCCCGCGTAGCCTTCGGCCTTAAAAACACTGCAAAGACGTTCAGCCATTTGAGTTTTCGACAGGGCAGCTGTTCGGGCCATGGAAGTTTCCTTATGGGTTATAAGTCGTATTGATCTCGTTTGATAGCATGTCTATCATAATTACCAAATGATTGTTAGTTTATTATATTATAATAAGACCAATAAATAATGATCTTATTATTCGCAAAGTTCCTTGGGATAAGTCTAACCGACACAAATACTTATAGGCAAATGTGGTGATCAATATTCACCGCAATTGGCTATAGCATCAAAACTTTGCCGCAATTGTTCCTTATGGTACAAACTTTGTGAGACTAATAAAAAGCTATAGTCAGCAAGATAGGCGATTTGCGTGGAAGGTAAAAAAACATCGGCATCTAAAAATAACACAGGTCAGAAGGCCCCAAAAGTGCATGCTCGAAAAACCATAAAAACTGTGTCACCACAGTCGATGAAGAAATCCAAGCCTAAAAAATCTAATCCTAAATCCAAGCCTAAAAAGTCAGGACAAAAGCCTTTATGGCGGCGGGTTGCTTATGGCTTTGCTGTAGCCAGTGTATGGGGGGCAATTTTAGGCATTATCGGATTGATCTATTTGGCCCACGACTTGCCTGATCTGGATAATTTACCAGCCCCTGGGGCTACGGACCGGGCTGTTGTCGTGAAAAGTGCCTCTGGGGCAACGCTTGTACGCAGTGGCCCAGTGTATGGGGATTGGATACCATATGGACAAACACCCAAAACACTTATCAATGCCTTTCTCGCAATCGAAGACCAGCATTTTTTTCAACATTCAGGCATTGATATTCGCGGCCTAGTCCGCGCAGTGATTGCTAATGTTAAAGCAGGTAGTGTGCGGGCAGGTGGAAGCACAATCACACAGCAACTAGCAAAAAACATGTTCCTAAGCCCGGCGCGAACGGTCACTCGTAAAGCGCAAGAACTGCTTCTCGCCTTTTGGTTAGAGCAAAAATTCACCAAGCAGCAAATCCTTTCGCTTTATCTGAACCGGGTTTATTTTGGTGGGGGCGCTTATGGTATAGATGCGGCTAGCCACAAGTTTTTTGGCCATAGTGCACGGACTTTAAGCGTCGCAGAAAGTGCTATACTTGCTGGCCTCGTCAAGGCACCCAGTCGCTATGCCCCGCATATTAATCCAGAAGGCGCGTGGCAGCGGGCACATATCGTGATTGGTGCAATGGTTCGCAGTGGTATGATGACAGCGACAGCAGCAAGTAAAACCAAATCACAGCCCCCTAACATTGTTCAGGATGGGATCGGTGCGCATGTACGCTATTATACAGATTGGGTGCAATCGGAGGCCTTGCGCATTTATCCAGAATCGCGCGGACGATCAATTATTATTTATTCAACTTTAGACCCTGGTATGCAGCGTGCAGCCATGCTTGCAATCAAACGCGGTCTCGACGGGGAAGGTAAAAAGCGCGGGGCCAGTGAAGCTGCCCTTGTATCCATGGACCTTGACGGTGCTGTTCGTGCGATGATTGGTGGCAGTCATTATGGACGTAGTCAGTTTAACCGCGCGGTGCAAGCCAAGCGACAACCAGGATCAGCCTTTAAACTATTCAGTTATTTGGCCGCCCTTGAAATGGGTATTAAGCCCGGCGATATTTATACGGATCAGAAAATTGAAATTGATGGCTGGTCGCCAAAAAACTACAATGGTCAGTATAATGGCGATATGACAGTACGAGAAGCAATGACGCGCTCGATCAACACTGTCGCAGTACAAGTCGCAGAACGCGCAGGACGGACACGTGTTGCAGCGATGGCAAACCGCATGGGTATTTCAACAACCGTAGAACCCTTAGCGAGTTTACCGCTAGGAACGGAGGAGGTCAGATTATTAGACCTTACAAGTAGTTACAGCGCAGTGGGCAATGGTGGTTTTGCAGCAACAGCTTACGGCGTTCTTGAGATCACGACCATGGAAGGACAAGTGTTATACCGCCGCACGGCCCCAAGGCCTATAGCTGTTTTAGCTTACCCAGCGGTAAAGGACATGACGAATATGCTTGGTGATGTCATTGCGGGTGGGTCTGGTCGTAACGCGCAGCTTGATCGCCCAGCAGCTGGCAAAACAGGAACGTCACAAGACAGCCGTGATGCGGTCTTTGTAGGTTTTACAAGTGATATTAGCACCGCCGTGTGGGTCGGTAATGACGATGGCACCCCCATGAAAGCGGTAACAGGCAGTGGCATGCCTGCGCGAATATGGCGTGATTTTATGCTGGAAGCCCATGTCGGTGCACCAAAGCGGGACCTTTTAGCCGATGCAGGATTATATAGTGCGTCCGCGAGTGATAGCCCATATGAGCATCCCTTAACCCAATCACGTAAGCGACAAGAACAAAAAAAGCCAAAAAAGAAAAAGAAAAGTTTGCTTGAGCGTATCTTTGGCAGCAATTGATAAATATAGCCAATTGCGGTGAATATTGATCACCTCATTTGGCTATAAGTATTTGTGTCGGTTCGACTTATCAATAAATAATGAAATCATTATTCATTGGTCTCGCTATATATTAAACTCATGCGTCAAGATAATGGTTAAGTATGGGGATTGATTGGGGTTTGCATTAAAGCTGTCCCATACTGCGTTAGCCACTTGCGTTTTAATGTATAATCTGGGACGCAGGCTGCAACTGTCTGCCAAAATTCTGGGGAGTGATTCATTTCCCTTAAATGTGACACTTCATGCGCTGCCACATAGTCTAGTATATCGGTTGGGGCCATGATTAAGCGCCAGTTATATTTTAAAGTTCCCCGCGCTGAACAACTACCCCAACGGCTGCGCATATCACCAATGCTTAGGCGGTTATAGGATAAACCAAGTGTTTTAGCATGCTTTTCAGACCGCGCAATTAATGCTTCTAGTGCTTGATCTTTTAAAAATTTTAACAAGCGGGCGGGGGCTGTCTCCGCAGGACCACCTATAGCGATAATTCCATTGGTGACATTTACTGTGCGCGGTGGTTGCTTGGTGAATTTTAACTGGTGTTTTTTGCCAAGATAATAGATGGTATCCCCGTCAGCTATAGGGCGAAATGCAGGTCGTTTTTCATGCTCGCTTATCACCCAGTCCCTATGATCATCAAGGAATTTTTGCGCAGCTTTTAAGTTCACTTTGGGGGGGATGGTAACCTTAATGCCGCCAGTTTTGTCATCCAAGCGGATGATTAACCGCTTTGCTTGCTTGCTGCGCCTGACAAGTACGGGTATATCTTCCCGTACTGGGTTCAGGCTCAGCGCTGGTTTGCTTTTTGTATTTCTGCTTGAAAAAATCATCTGTCTAATATGGGCCTCATAAATTCTAAATTATCTTGGCCAATCAACGACATGATCTTCCAAATCACTGGCCTCGCGTTCGTCGGTCACCCGTCCTGCAACGGACATGCCTGCATGTTTTACGCTTTCAGGATCGCCTGAAATCAAAGGATGCCAAGCGGGCAAGGATTTACCTTCTGCCAGTCGCCTGTAAGCACATGTCGATGGCATCCAACGGTATTTATCAGCCAATCCGCTTGGTGTTAATATCACACAGTTTGACACCCAACGTTTTCGGGTTTCATAGCGTGTGCAAGTGGCACTTTCACAGTCCAGCATACGACATGCAACATCCGTGTAGACAATATCACCTGTGTCTATACACTCCAATTTATGTAAACAACATTTGCCGCAGCCATCACACAGGCTTTCCCATTGATCTTTGGACATATCCTTCAGTTCAGTCGTTTGCCAAAAGGGCATTAGCTGTTCTCTTGTAAAAGTAATTTCAGAGCGCCCACAACATCGTCTAGGCTATCACGGGCAGTAAAAATGCGCTTGTACTGACCGTCCCGCCCCATCAGAAACAACACATTCAAATGATCCACCAGATAATCAGCCATGTCGGGGCTTTCCACTTTGCGATAATAAACCTTATAGGCTTTAGCAAGGGCGGCGATTTGATCTGGGGTGCCGTGCAGGCCAAGCATGTTCTCATGAAACTGGGGAATATAAAGCGCGAGTTCTTCGACAGTATCCCTTTCTGGATCAACGCTAATGAATAAGGGTTGGATGGGTTCTGTGTTGAACCCTTGTTGTTCCAGCGCGTTTAAGGCCAGAGTGATTTTTTGTAGCTCAAGCGGGCAAACATCAGGACAGAAACTATAGCCAAAATATACCAACATATATTTACCAAGAAAATCGGTATCAGTGACGATTTTACCTGTATGATCGGTGAGCGTAAAGGCACCCCCTGGCAATGATGTATTTGGTAAGCCTGTGCTGATTGTAGAACTGGTTGTTGACGTGGAGGGATTATCATAACGCACAAAAATCACAGCCATTGCGGCGATGGTGACCAGAGCCCAAAGGGCTGTTCGGATAGTTTGTAATGTCATACGTTTGTCTTTCAACCCTGTTGACGAATGTCCTGTTATCCGTTTTATTGCCTTTGTTCTTCCCATTTGGGGATAGCTTGTGCTATTTGGAAAAAGCAACATATTTTCACGTTTTGGGTCTTTATAAAAAAAGCTTCTGGAATTGTCACCCTTTGCTTGACTCATATTGGGTCACAAATACGAGAGTTTTTAATCTAGGCCCATATCAATAGGTTTTACCATGGTTTTGCGATTTTATCACCGATCAATTTTTTATGTTTTGAGTGCTTTGCTCTTAAGTTTAACACTTATAAATAACCCTGTGTTCGCTGTAACGCCGCAATATGATTTATTATCTGCTGCTGAAAAAGCGGATATGGAAAAGCTAGAAAAGTCACTTGCCAAAGGCACATCCCCGAATACACGTCGGCGCAGTGATGGTATGCCAGCCCTTGTGTTGGCGGCGTTAGGGGGACATGATGTTGTTATCAATCGCCTGTTAAAAGCTGGTGCAAATGTGAATATTAAATCCCGTGCTGATGGTCAAACAGCCCTTATGCGCCGCGCAGAAGTTGGGGCTAGAACGTCTGTTAAGCTATTGCTGGAGAACGGCGCTGACCCAAATATTGCCGATAAAGCCCAAGAAACGGCTTTGATGAAAGCGGTGCGAAATCGCAAATATAATATTGTGAAATTACTTGTTGACGCGGGAGCGGACCCCAACGTTCAAGATTTGACAGGCAAAACTGCCCTTGAATATGCGCAAATTAGCCGTAGTCGTCGTATGATAAACTTGCTGGAACAAGCCGGTGCTTATTAAAACCATGCGGGAAATTCAGCCGTAGGCCAATTTTAGGAAAAAGCGTGATCGCAAGTGTAAATTTATCTGATTGGCTGATCATGATTTTGCTTGCCATGATTATTGATGCTGTGTTTGGCGGACGCGCCTTTTTGGGGCGTATATCTGGGCTTGACAGGTTATTTTTTGTGGTGATTGATTGGCTCAGTGTCCAGCTTAACCGCGACAATCGCAGTGACAGCACCCTTTATGTGCGCGGTGCTGTTGTTTTAGCTGTGATGCTACCTGTTCTTTTTATGTTGGGTTTATCGTTGGGGAGCGCTGTTTTCCAGCATCCGTTTGTCACCCTGTTCTGTATTCTTCTTATCGCTATGATTATCGGGCAAAAGCGTGTGTGGCAAGTTGTGAGAGAAGTTAATAAGGCGCTTGGTGAGCCGCGTGGTTCTGACAGTGCCACTGAGACCGAAGATCGTTATAAAGCCGCTCGTTGGGCTTTGGAGCGTATGGTACTGCGTTTAACTGACGGCCTGATCAACAATGTTATTATTATATTAATCGGTGGATTTGCCCTATTATTGCCCTATCGTTTTCTGGCGATGTTTGTGGCAAATGGCGCCCCTGCGGGCGTTGCAAAACCAACGCAGCCTTATTACAGTCTAGCAGTTCTGTTGTATGACCTTATCAGTTTGCCTGGGACTATATTGAATGCCATAATAATGGCCCTATCTCTTGCTTTGGTTCCTGGTGGAAAAATAAATGTCTTTCACGGTGCAACTTTGATTGACCTAAGCAGTATTACCGCCCGTCGTTTGCCCCTTGCCTTGTTTGCAAATGGATTAGCTATTGCTTTTGAAAAGGGGGGTGATCTGGACAAAACTTCAAGCACTTGGATAGGCCCAAAGGGTGGCCGCGCCCGCATTAAACGTCGGGACATTCAACGCGCACTGATCGCTGCGTTTATCGCAACAAGCCTCGTCTTTATCATTTTGTTGTTTTTGCTAGGGTTTAATGAAGCATATTGAACCAAATCATATGCAATCACTTTAGCAGATTGTAGGGTATGATGCTTTGCTTATTTATTTGGAATGGCGCTGCACGCTTTCGCCGAGCACTGTTGATACATTAACAGGGAAAACGGCCCCTTCAAGCACTTTTAGTTGCCCTTTAAAAGCGCTGGCAGCCAAGGTATAAGAAAAGATTTTTTGAATATCCACAATTAAGGCGGCTGGTAAATTTTTGGCGCTCCGCAAGGTTAAATCAAACGTTTGATCTTTTATAGTCCCAAGCATCTGGATGGGGCCAAGAAATGAAAAATGGACTTCCAGTACGAATTGATTGCCCTGATCTTCGTCGTCGTTTTGGGTTTGTTTATCTTGGGGAGGGTTATCACTCGTGTTGCTGCGCAATAGAAACGCAATAAAAGGCATGTCGTGATCGCGGGTATCGAGGGGAACTATCATTGGCCGCCATTCACCGCCCGTATCAATAGCCATCGCGAGTAATTTGCTCACATCGTCTTTTAAAACTGCTAGTAAATTTTTATGATTTATGTCTAGAATTTTTGCAGCGTCCCCAAGCCATTCGTCAGTGCCGCCGCCACGCGCGGCATGTAGTAGAAACATCAAACTTGATGATAATCGTTCGCCGCCCGCACTAGACCTAGCAGCAAGGCTTGCGGCAGCGTCTGGATTAACATCAGACAGAACCGAAAGCGCGGTTTCCATCGCAGGCCAGCCGCGTAGTTCTGGCACGATGGCAAGCGGGATACTATCGGCAAAGGTAAGGGGGGCTTGTGCAGTGGCAACTTGCGCAGCTTGTACAGCTTGCACAGGGGCATCATGTATAACGGTAATCAGTGGCGGCTTCACGAGCTCAGACGGGCTTGCTTGTGGCATAATCAAAATTGGATCGCCAATCGTAGGCCGGGCTTTAGTTGGAAGCGTTACGAATATGTCACCGCGATTGGTGGTGATTTGCATATTTGTCGCAGGTCCCGTATGTGATAAAAACGACCGTATAAATGTTACTTTTTCAATGATCGAAGCAGTACCAGCTGTGCTGGCTTCAACGATGCGCGGGTTCGGTAAAGTGATGATAATGTCACTGCGACTACCCCCTACCAAATACTGGCCTGCATAGGTTTGCGCATGGCTTTTGTTAGCGGGTTCCGTGACGACTATCTCGTTATTTGGTAATATTTCTAGGGCTTTCCCTTGGAGACTTGCGGCTAGGCTTGCTGGTATGTAAAAGTCCCCCTTCGAGGTCGCCACACTTGCGACACCGCTTGCACTGGCGGCAAATGTGGAAACTGAAATGGGTAGATTTCTTAGCGCTGCACCCATAAGGGGTGTTGTACTGTGTACGATGGCCACGCGATTAGGCGGAATGTGAGATAAAGCATTTTGGCTGGATGTTTCAATCACTCTTGTGATTAGGGTGTCACCGTTTTGGCTGAACATAGCAAAGGGCTGTTGGTTCAAGAAATGTTGTTTTACATCGGGGGTACTGATAGCGCTGGTTTTTGCTTTAATTTTGGCACCTAGCATATCAGCCTCAGCGCGTTCAAGATCAGCATTTTGTGCAGTAATCCAAGGTGACATTAGATTATAACTTGTCAGGGCTGTTTTGTTTTCCTGCAGATGTGATGCTGGATTGCTATTTTTCTTAGTGTGATGCTGTGCTTTTGACTGTGCATTTATCAACGTGTGTAAATCTTCACTGTTTGCACGGGTAAGCAAGGGATCAGGGTTGCTTGGTTTACCAACAGCCCTATGTTGAGGCGGTAATAAAGGCGCAGAAACAGTGTCTGATTTTTTTTGATCATACTCATATGTGTTTGAAAGGATAGTGTTTTCAGAATTGGTTTGTGGGAATTGTGAATAGGGCAGGGTATATTGAGGGAGTGACATAGGAAGCGGCTTTACCTGCTCATCCTTTGGTGAATGCACTGCGATAACAATTAATTGTAACCGAACAGGCGGATCAATGGGATGCGTATTTAATTGATATAAATCGCCGTAAATGCTTTTATCAGCTTCGGTTATGATAATGCGTATGTCGTCGCCAATTTTTAAGCCAGCATCGGGCCTAAGGGCATAGGTTGCCCGTTCGGTGACAATGATGGGGCGTCCTTCAATATCGGTTCCTTGTATCGCTTGTTTTAAGTTATCGCCTATATGGATATGGGCGACAGTTGCTGCAATGGAAACTGCTGGGTCCCTTAGTTTTAACGCTTCGGTTTCGTTGGCTTGCGGTTTGGCGGCGTGTTCGCCAGCACGCTTATCCGTATGAGCATGATCGCGGGTTTGTGCTTGTGTGCGATTAGTCGCCTTAATGGCGGGTTGGTTTGGGTTGGGGATATTTGGCCCGTCTATGTCGCTCATGCCTTTTATTCAGCCCTCTATGATTGCTGCCGCTAGATTTTTTATATTATGGCTGGCTTCGCTGTAGGGGTGCCGCGTTAGAATAGGCATCTGGGAGCGGATCGCATCGACAACTTTTGCATCTTGTTTGATCATACCCAATAGGGGTGGTGAAATTTTTAAAAACCCTTCGCAGGCTTTTTTTATTGCTTCATAAGCACGGTTGCCATCGCGTTTGTTGTCTACATTATTGACAACAATTTTGATATTGGCTGCAGGATTACGCATCCGCGTCAGTTTTATGAAGGCATAAGCATCGGTTAGTGATGTCGGGTCAGACGTCATGACCACGATGATCAGCCCTTGATGTGATGATAAGGTGGTCACAGATGGGTCGATACCAGCTGCAAGGTCTAGTACTACATAATCCTGTGACGCCGCTAGGGCAGTCAGACCAGACTTTAAACGCAAGAGTAATTCACGCGATAAAGACCCAAGTGCCCCCGATCCTGATTTACCTGGCAACACGTCAAATCCGTATCCGCTGCTGTCTGTATAGCGGGTGATAATTTCGCTTAGACTTGCATCGCATGAAATATAATTGCCCAAATCTTTTGCAGGAACAATACCCAATTGAATATCCACATTAGCAAGACCAAAATCGCCATCAAATAACAAGGTTTTTTTACCCAGATGTGCTAGGGCATGGGCTAGGCTGGTTGAAACCCAAGTTTTACCCACCCCCCCCTTTCCTGAAGCAATCGTGATCAATTTCCGTTCAAGGTTATTGTTTTGTTCTGAGTTCACAATAGTCGCTGTTTGATGGGTGTTCATGATGCCAAGCTGCTTTCTTCTTGTGGGCGGGTTTTAGGCAGGGCTGTTAGAATACGCGCCAGTGCTAAGGGTGATGCAGTTTCCAATCCTTCTGCAACAAAGGGGCTGCGGCTTATGGCTGCGAGAGCTAAAAAGCCTGGGCGCGCCGCAGTGATCATACTGGCATAACGCCGCGATGTGTCTAACCGTGTTACAATAAAACGTTGGCAGCCCATGCGTCTAAAAATATCAGCAATTTCTTGGGCATCTAAGGGATCTATGCCTGCGGGTAGCACAAGTACGGGTTCTGCGTTTACTGCGTGAATGAAGGTTAGTAAGGTTTTCAAATCCTGCATATCAAACGGGTTTGTGCCTGGCGAATCGATAAGTGTTAGACAGGGACTTTTTGATTTTTTATTCATAATTGCGGATAATTCAGTAGGTGTTTCGGCTGTGGAAACGGTTTGTTTCATCAATTGTGCAAAGTGATCTAGCTGCTGAATACCTGCAGCTTTTACGGTGTCGGTTGAGATCAGGTTTACTGTGCGTTCATGCAGCAGTGCATCCGCTGTAAGCTTTGCGGCACATATAGTTTTACCAGCACCGGGTGGCCCCACCAGCATGATAGGCCGTGTTGTGCTATCTGTTATGGGTGAAAAGCTGATAACAGTTTCAAGGGCTACGGAAAAAGCGTCCGCAAGGGTTGCTGCATTAACGGCGCCCGCCGCTTCAATCAGATGATTAGCGGTATCATAGGGTAAACCGTGATGCGATATAACAGCGCTGATATCACCATTATCATAATGTTTTGTCGTGGGAAAAGAATGCGATATTTCATATGCTACAGGGGATTGTTGCACAGTTGGTGCTTCTGATGGGGTGTTCGGCGTTATGGTCGCCTCAATGGCTGCGGTCACGCGCGCACCGCCAATATTTGCACCTTCCTCGACAGATATGATAATGGCATCGGGGCCTAAAGTGTCCCGTACTTTGTCCATTACTTCGGTCATGGTTTTGGCATGAAAGGTTTTTAAACGCATAGCGGATTACTCGTTAAATATGACCAAGCGTGCGGATGCGCGCTTGCGGGTGAATTTCATTTTGGCTCATGACAATTGTTGCTGGACGGAACCTTTCAACAATTGACCGCACATACGGCCTTACCAAAGGACTTGTCAGCAGAACTGGGCTTTCGCCTTTTTCTGCCTGCTGGTCATATATAATACGCACAGCATTAATAAATTCTTGTAGGCTACTAGGCGCCATGGCTAATTGTTTTTCCTCTCCTTGGCCGACTAAACTTTCAGAAAAAGCTTGTTCCCATTCTGGGCTTAGGCTGATTAAGGCAACAAAGCCATCGGGCGTAACATTTGCGGCGCAAAGTTGCCGGGCTAAGCGTGTGCGGACGTGTTCGGAAATCAGAATAATATTTTGGGTGATACCTGTGGCTTCTGCTATGCCTTCAAGAATTGTTGGCAGGTCACGGATAGACACACGTTCGCCTAATAAAGTTTGCAGCACACGCTGAATACCGCTTGTAGTAATGGCGGTTGGTACAATATCAGTGATGAGTTTTTGATGCTCGGTCCCTAAATCATCGATTAATTTTTGGGTTTCAGCGTAACTGAGCATGTCAGCCATATTGTCTTTAATCAATTCAGTGATATGGGTAGTCACTACGGTTGCTGCATCAACAACAGTATAGCCACGGAAGGATGCTTCTTCTTTGGATCCACCATCAATCCAAGTGGCTGGCAAGCCAAATGCAGGTTCGGTTGTGGCTTCGCCAGGGATTTCAACAGGATGGCCTTGTGGGTCCATTGCCAGCAACATGCC
>JABABO010000271.1 GCA_014238195.1 Kordiimonadaceae bacterium
CAAAAGGGGTCCATTGCCCAAGGACAGTGCCAAGAATAAGACCCAAAAATAAATAAACGCCGATGCGTGTGTCCATGATATATTTCTCTTAAATTTATTAGCGATGCGCTCTTATGTGTCAGACTAGCCTGTGATAGGGCAAGAAAATACTTGCTAATCTTAGCAAAAAAAGCAAATTTGTCGCCCATATATAGCGAGACCAATGAATAATGAGTGCATTATTTATTGATAAGTCGAACCGTAACAAAAGCGAGACCAATGAATAATGAGTGCATTATTTATTGATAAGTCGAACCGAAATAAAAGCGAGACCAATGAATAATGATTTCATTATTTATTGATAAGTCGAACCGACATAAATACTTATAGCCAAATAAGGTAATCAAAATTCACTGTATTAGGCTATAGACGCTTTTATGACAACATTGGTAAGCGTTACAATAGTCATAAGAATAGAACAAAGGAAAAACCATGTTAGAGAGCAAAAGCACCCATAACAAGACTAAGAATTTGGACGATAATTCTGTTGTTATTGTTGGTATCGCCCGTACCCCTATGGGCGGTATGCTTGGTGATTTATCGACTGTGCCTGCCTCTGATTTGGGTGCGGCGGCAATCAAAGGGGCCTTAAAGGCTGCCAAAATTGCCCCTGAAAGCGTAGAAGAAACAATAATGGGCTGTGTTTTACCAGCGGGTCAAGGTCAAGCCCCTGCCCGTCAAGCTATGCGCAAAGCTGGGTTACCCGATCATGTGGGTGCTGTCACCGTTAATAAAATTTGCGGGTCAGGCATGAAAGCTATTATGCAAGGCCATGATGCGATTAAAGCAGGATCAGCGAGCATCATTGTTGCGGGTGGCATGGAAAATATGTCCCTTGCCCCGCATATTATGCCAGCGGGCCGCACAGGGGTGCGGTTTGGTGACACCACACTAAAAGACCATATGGCACTTGACGGTCTTGTCGATGCGTATGAAGGTGCGCCTATGGGTATATATGCTGAACTTTGCGCCGACCATTATCAATTCACGCGTGAGGCCCAGGATGCTTATGCCATCTCATCCACAAAACGTGCCCAAGAAGCGATTGAAAGCGGGGCGTTTTCAGGTGAAGTCGTGCCAGTGACAGTAAAGTCACGCCGCGGCGAGACAATAGTGACTATTGACGAACAGCCGGGGAAAGCTCGGCTTGACAAAATCCCCAGTCTTCGCCCTGCTTTCAAAAAAGATGGTTCTGTAACTGCTGCCAATGCCAGTTCCATATCAGACGGTGCAGCCGCTGTTGTCCTTATGTCCGCAACGCAGGCTGCTGACAAAAGCTTAAGTCCAATGGCCGCTATCCGTGCTCAAGCTACTCATAGCCAAGCCCCAGAATGGTTTACGACGGCCCCTGTTGATGCGATCAAGAAAGTCATGGATAAAGCAGGCTGGTCGAATGATGACGTTGATTTATTTGAAGTCAACGAAGCTTTTGCCGTTGTAGCAATGGCTGCTATGCAAGAACTTGGCTTGCCCCACGATAAAGTGAATGTAAACGGTGGTGCATGTGCCCTTGGGCACCCTATTGGCGCTTCTGGTGCACGAATTTGTGTAACACTTATAAATGCCTTGCGCACGCGCGGCCTGAAAAAAGGCGTTGCTGCACTGTGTATTGGCGGCGGCGAAGCAACAGCGCTGGCCATTGAACTTATCGTATAACACTCACTGACTATGCAAAGGGGCTAATCTTATGATTTTAAACGAAGAACAACGCATGATCAGGGATATGGCTGCCGCTTTCAGCCGTGACCGCATTGCCCCTTATGCCCATGACTGGGAAAAAGCAGGCGCTATTCCGCAGGCCATATTAGCAGAAATGGGTGCGCTTGGTCTGATGGGTATGACTGTACCCAGTGACTATGACGGGGCTGGTACTGATTATGTCTCTTACGCTTTGGCGTTAATTGAAATTGCTAGTGGTGATGGGGGCCTTTCAACGCTGATGAGCGTTAATAACGCACCTATGTGCGCTGCCGTTCTAAAAAATGGTAGTGCCGCACAAAAAGAAACATACTTAAAACCTATGGCCCGCGGTGATATGATCGGGGCTTTTTGCTTAACCGAACCTCAGGCTGGATCAGACGCATCCATGTTAAAAACCAGCGCCAGCAAAACCAATGCGGGCTGGTGTCTTAATGGCACCAAGCAATTTATCACGTCTGGCCGTATCGCTGGTGTAGCTCTTGTATTTGCTGTCACAGACCCAAAGGCTGGTAAGCGCGGCCTAAGCGCTTTTCTGGTTGATACAAAAACTGATGGATTCAACGTTGCCAGCGTAGAAGAAAAAATGGGCCAGAAAACATCGGACACGTGTCAAATCCTATTTGATAATATGCATATTCCTGATGATGCCTTGGTTGGTAATATTGGTGAAGGTTATAAAATAGCTCTGGCAAACTTAGAAACTGGCCGCATTGGGATTGCAGCTCAAAGCGTTGGCATGGCTCGGGCAGCCTATAGGTACGCCCTTTCTTATGCAAAAGACCGCACCAGCTTTGGTAAGCCTATTATCGAACATCAAGCCGTTGGGTTTCGTCTTGCGGATATGGCAACAAAATTAAAAGCTGCTGAACTTATGGTGCTGAATGCGGCGGCAAAAAAAGATGCTGGAGAAGACTGCTTAACCGAAGCCTGTATGGCGAAGCTTTATGCATCTGAAGCCGCAGAAGAAATATGTTCAGCAGCCCTACAAACCCTTGGGGGTTATGGATACCTTAGCGAATATCCTATCGAGAAAATCTGCCGTGATGTGCGTGTCTGCCAAATTTATGAAGGCACAAGTGATATTCAACGCATAGTGATTGCCAGAGGAATCGCCACATAAGACTTTTCGCCTTCGTCATACACGCATCAAAGGATCAAAAACTCATATCCTAGGTTATTCAGATGTCCAGCAATAGACATTACCTTACAAGAACGTTATAGATAGATGAAACACTGTTAGGCGGGTAATTTTTTTGCATGGATGATTGGAGAATTCTTAAAATGACGAATCGCTTCAGCAAAGATCAGGTTTTCCAAGCCGTCAAATATCTGGTGTATATCCTCATCTTCATGAATGTGCTTTATTTCATGCGTGAGGATTATCTCGCCTCGACACACACAGCAGGTGCTGGATTAACTTGGGCTAGTCTGGGGGCTATTTTTGCCTCCTCAATCGATAGCATCGCTTGGTTTGTGCTTATGATCATTTTTGAGTTCGAGACCTATATACTTGACGACGAAAAAATGAAAGGCTCTGTTCAATGGTTACTCAACGGGCTTGCGGCAATCTGCTATGGACTGATCTTTTATGCTTTTTATGGGTATCTCGGGAAATTTCTGACAATGACTGCTTTCATGCCATCAACCATTGCTACGGCGTGCGAGCATGTCGGACCCTTTCTTTCATCAGCACATTTCCTAGATGATTATTATACGCTGACATTGGAAAAC
>JABABO010000143.1 GCA_014238195.1 Kordiimonadaceae bacterium
AAGGATCCGATTTATAAATAATTCAATTTTTGTATGGTCCTTTGCAAGATCCAGGATATATTTATTTAAGTTACATCAAAATTCAATTGTTTATGTCACAGGTCGCACCCGGTCTGGTGACCTAGCAGCCCTGCCAGGTACTGTTGACGCAACCGCGGCAGAGATAAAAGCACGCGGTGGTGACGCTGTTGCTGTTGGGTGTGACCACCGTGATGATGGCCAGATTGCAGCCTTGTTTGATCAAATAAAAGCCGAACAGGGCACGTTAGATATATTGGTCAATAACGTGTTTGCTGTACCTGATACATTGCTTGAAGATAAGCCTTTCTGGGAAAAACCCATGAGCTATTGGGATGATATGATTGACCTTGGGTTGCGGTCTCATTATGTGGCCAGTGTTCATGGGGCTAAAATCATGGCTGTTGTTAAAAAGGGATTGATTGTGAATATATCCAGCTTTGGTGCCCGTTGTATGATCCACACACCTATTTACGGTATAGGCAAAGCTGGCGCTGATAAAATGGCGCAGGATATGGGGAAAGAATTAGCCCCCTTTAATGTTGCGATGGTTTCACTATGGCTGGGCATTGTTAAAACAGAACGCACGAATGCTTTGATGGAAATTGCACCAGACGCTTATGCGGCTTTGATGGAGGGGGTTGAAAGCCCTGAATACCCCGGCCGTGTCATAAATGCGCTCTATAGTGATGTTGCTCTGTTGGATAAGGCTGGTAAAACATGGATTTGTTCAGAACTTGGCGGTGAATACGGCATCACAGATGTGGGTGGCCGCATACCAAAATCCTACAGAAGTATGCTAGGGGCCCCAGCTGATCCACATCCTGCTTTTATAAAATAATTTTAGAGAATGTAAATTCACTCGACTTAAAATGCCATGAGAACGCCTTAAATGTATTTAATTATTTAACAGACATATAAAACTGTTTGTACCATTTACGCGCAAGAAGGATTTGACCGTCACCAGCACATAACATCGGTTTGTCTAATGTGGCTTTATTTTCCCAAATCACAACATCTTGGAAGAAAGCATCACGACCAGCAATGGTGTATGCTTTCGCCCCTTCAATCATCTCAGGTCCTGGCTTTTCCCCAGCTTTAACCATGAGTCCGTACCAAACCCGTACTTCTGTTTGGCTAATAGGGGTGTGAGCTACCAGCATATAACTATCAAAATACCCCTGTAGAAACGTTAAAAGATAACCAGGCCCATGATAGGTAGCGCTACTGGATAAAGTAACCCCTTCTTCTGCCAATGTTTTATGACCACCCGCCATATTTTGGGTGGCGTTATGGCCATCAAATATATTTTCAAAGGATTTAACGATAGAGCCATGAACAGGATCAAAATGTGCTTTGTCCGCGATGTTATCAATAATCTCACGTTGGTGGGTTTTGATGGTGATCGTTTCTGGCTCCCAATGGGTCCAATTCACATCATCCCACTCAGGCATGGTTGGAATTTCAAAGTAGGGTTCACTTTTTTCAGGGCAATACCACATGAAAATAAGGCCCATTTTTTCTTGAACCAACATTCTCTCTATTTTTGCGCGTGGCGGAATTTTATTTGCATAGGGAATGTCTGTGCATTTCCCATTTTCCGCAGAATCAAATTGCCAGCCATGGAAAGGACAGCGTATTTTATTGCCTTCAACACAGCCGCCAGCCGCCAAGTCAGCCCCCATGTGCAGACATATAGCATCCATCACAATAGCTTGATTTTCCTCGCCTCGGAAACCTACAAATTTCCGTCCCATAAATAGTAGGCTGGTTGGCTCACCTTGTTTCAACTGTTCACTGGTCGCAACTACGAACCAACCGCGTGGATAATCAAAATCACCGCCAAGGTCGGGCAATGCTGGTGTGACTGACATTCGTCTCTCCTAAAACTTCTTCATCAAATTCAACGATGCAGTTATTGAATATGCCATAATAACTGCACATTAAAATTGGTTAAATTCATATAATGTGTGCCTTCTTTAGCCAGAACATAAGAAAAAATGCTTGCCAATCTTACGAATATCTGCCCTCGAATTGAATGGATAATGTCACAATGCGTAAGATTAAGCAATAAAAAATACGTAAAATGGTTGCTTAAAGCATGTATTCACTATATATTGCGCAATAGTTGAGGTAAAAAAGCTTCTTTCCTCTGGAAGAATGCTGGATTCCCTAAAATAATTTATGAGTTAAGGAATTTTAATGAATGTGATTGGTTTGGGTTATATTGCAATTGAAGCGCAAGATAAAGTTGGATGGGGTGCTTTTGCCACCAATGTTTTGGGCATGGCTGTGGCGCCGTCCATATCAAATAGCCGTTATGATTATTATAAAGTAGATGAACGTGCTTACAGGGTTATGGTTTTTGAAGGGACTGCTGATCGACTAGCTTTTGCTGGTTGGGAAGTGTCAAGCATCGCAGCGTTAAATAGCACTAAAGTAAAGCTAGAAACAGCTGGAGTCATTGTGGCAGATTTAACAGCCGATGAATGTAGTGAGCGCGGTGTAGGCGCGGCTTTCACAAGCATAGACCCTTGCGGTAATGCTTTTGAGATTTTCTGTAATCCGATTGCAGATAGTGTTGCTTTTGTATCTCCGGTTGGTGTGTCTGAATTTATAATGGGTGATATGGGAATGGGGCATGTGGTTTTGCCAGCCCCAGATATTGAGAAAACATACGCCTTCTACAGCGAGATGCTTGGTTTTGATCTATCAGACGAACTTAATATACCGATGGGGCCAGAAGGGCCGATCTTGGGATTGAAGTTTATGCATGCGGCAAATCCTCGTCATCACAGCCTCGCGTTATTTGAGGGGCCTCACCCGGGTGGGTGTATCCACTGGATGTTAGAAGTGCCAGACATGGATACTGTTGGTCACTGTATGGATCGCGCTGACGCAGCAGGTGTACCGTTGTTTGCGTCCCTTGGGCGGCACTCTAATGACAATATGCTTTCCGTCTACTTTATGTCTGCGGGTGGCATTGGTGTTGAATATGGCTGTGAAGGTCACAGAATGGACTGGACAGGTTGGAAGCCAAAGGTATTAGAATCTGGTGACATATGGGGTCACGCTTATCAGATGATACAAGAATAATAAGTGAGTGTTTTGTTATGATTAATAAAGAAATGAGTGTCAGGGATATTGTTGACCAGATGACGTCTGGTATGACAATTGGTATTGCTGGTTGGGGTGGTCGACGCAAGCCAATGGCAATTGTGCGCGAGATGGTTCGCCGTGATGACCTTGCTGATTTGACAATAGTTGCTTATGGCGGCTGTGATGTGGGAATGTTAGCATCAGCGGGTAAGATAAAGAAGTTGATTTTTGGATTTGTGTCCTTGGATATTATCCCACTAGAGCAACATTTCCGTCGTGCACGTCAGGCAGGTGAACTAGATATTATGGAGCTGGATGAAGGCATGTTGCAGATGGGTCTGAAGGCTGCTGCAAGCAGAGTGCCTTTCTTGCCGATCCGCGCTGGAATGGGGACTGATATTTTGACCCACAACCCGGAACTTAAAACTATAAAATCTCCTTATGCTGACAGTGAAACATTTGTTGCCATGCCTGCCTTAAAATTGGATATTGCGATCGGGCATGTAAACAAAGCTGACAAGTTGGGAAATAGCTGGATTTATGGTCCTGACCCTTTCTTTGATGAGTGGTTCTGCCGTGCGGCGGTTAAGGCTTATTTATCTTGTGAAGAGTTGGTGGATACGTCTGATTTTAATAGCCCTGATATGGCAATAAAAATGCCAATTGAGCGCTCGCTTGTGCATGGGGTGGCCCATGTGCGGTGCGGTGCACACCCAACATCTTGTGCGCCAGATTATGGTATCGATGTGGGGCATTTGAAAAAATACTCTAAAGCTGTAGGCGATGCGTTCCCGACTTATGTGGAAGACTTCGTGTCCGATGCAGATCACACTAATTATTTAACAGCAGTGGGCGGCGAGGATCATATTCGCACTCTAGCACTGCCAGTATTTTAAGGAGGAAATCACATGACGTATTCCTTAGCTGAACTTTGTATTGTTGCTGGTGCTGAATGTTTCCGTAATGACGGTGAAAATATGACTACCCTCATCGGTGTTGTGCCACGAATTTCTGGCGGCCTTGCCAAGCTTTCATTTGCACCGGGTCTCATGATGACTGACGGCGAAGCTTATCTGGTGAGCGAGCCCGTACCCGTTGGACCACGCGGTGACTACAAGCCAAAAATCGAAGGCATTATGACCTATGAACGTGTGTTTGATATTGTCGCCCGTGGTCAACGTCATTGCTTTGTGGGGCCTGTGCAAATTGACCGTTACGGTCAGATGAACATCTCTGTCATCGGGGATTATGCAAAGCCAAAAGTAGCACTTCTAGGGGCGCGTGGTTTTCCGGGTAATAGCATCAATAATATTAACAGTATGTTTGTACCAAACCATAACACCAAAGCCTTTGTCGCAGGTGAAGTGGATATGGTGGCGTCTGTGGGCTATAATCCCGCACGCTATCCAGATGGTAAGAAGCCCCCTTATTTGGACTTACGCCGGATTATTACTAATCTTTGTGTGATGGATTTTGGCGGCAAAGACAATAATGTTCGGGTGATTAGTCTACACCCTGGTGTGACGTTTGGGGAAGTTCAGGAAAATACTGGTTTTCCATTAGAGAGAATTAAAAACCTTGGTGACACACCCGCGCCGACAGATGCGCAATTGACAATCATTCGCGATGTTATGGATCCCCATGATCTGCGGGCATCCGTGTTTAAAGATAACCCTCCAGGGGTTAGAGAGGCAAGTTAATGTCTAATGATAATGAAACGGTAAACCCTGTCGAGACCGATATTACCTATGAAACGGATGAGCCTGTTTTATATGCTGTTGAAGATAAGGTGGCGTATATCACCCTTAATCGCCCAAGGTTTCACAATGTTCAAAATAGCCAAATGAGCTACGCGCTCGATGATGCGTTTCAAAGGGCAACAGATGATGATGAGATAAAAGTAATTGTTCTAAAGTCTGATGCAAAACATTTTACAGCTGGGCATGATATTGGTACGCCAGGACGGGATTTTCATGCGTCATTTAAGGGCCGTCGTACTCTAAATTATGATCATGCCAACAAGCCGGGGGCCGAAAAGGCTTTTATCCGTGAGCAAGAAGTCTATTTAGGGCTATGTCGTCGTTGGCGTGATTGTCCAAAACCGACTATTGCTCAAATCCATGGTGCATGTATTGCTGGTGGTTTGATGCTGGCGTGGGTTTGTGACTTGATCGTAGCCTCTGACGATGCGTTTTTCCAAGACCCTGTCTTGCAGATGGGTTTTCCTGGTGTTGAGTATTTCGCGCATCCTTTCGAGCTGAATCCCCGTATTGCAAAAGAATTTTTATTCTTAGGCGAGCGTATGAGTGCAAAGCGGGCTTATCAGATGGGTATGGTAAATAAGGTTGTGCCACGCGATGATCTTGCGTCTACAGTAAAGACAATGGCAGGCAAAATCGCCTCTCAGCCGCGTCTTGGCCTGATGCTAACCAAACAAGCTGTCAATCATATCGAAGACCTACAGGGAAAACGTACTGGTATGGATGCGGTCTTCGCGATGCATCATTTTGCTCACGCGCAAAATCAATTGGTCAAAGGCGATTATATCGCTGGTCATGACGGGAAATCCATGGCCAAATCTAACAAAACCAAAGAAGAAAAATAATGCTAACAACAGCGCTCACGGAAAAGCTTGGTTGCAAGTACCCAATTATTCAAACAGCGATGGGTTGGATTGCTGATCCACGTCTTGTGTTAGCAACAACAGAAGCGGGTGGCTTTGGTTTTTTGGCGGGAGCGGTGATGAAACCTGATGAGCTTGAAGAAGCCATTCTTGCAGTGAAGGCGGAAACGGACCAGTGTTTCGGCGTAAACTTTCACATGTTTCAGCCAAGTGCTACTGAAATTGTTGAAATTATTTTAAAGCACGTCGATCAAGTGCAAGCAATATCTTATGGTCGGGGGCCTGATGCTGCGACTATAAAGCGTTTTAAAGACGCTGGCGTATTGTGTGTTCCGACGGTTGGTGCTGTTAAGCACGCTGTGAAAGCCGTAGCGCAGGGCGCTGATATGGTCGTGATCCAAGGCAGTGAAGGCGGTGGCCACACAGGAACAGTCCCTACAACGTTACTCCTGCCGCAGGTGATAGATGCTGTTGATGTGCCAGTGATCGCTGCTGGTGGTTTTCGTGATGGCCGCGGATTAGCCGCCGCTCTGGCGTTTGGTGCTGCGGGTATTGCCATGGGAACACGCTTTTTATTAACACAAGAAAGCCCTGTGCCAATGGAAACCAAAGACCGTTATTTGAGCGCCAATGTCAATCAAATCCCAGTTTCCAAGCAAGTGGATGGTATGCCGCAACGTATGGTGATGAATGAAGTGCTAGAAGACCTTGAAGGAGCTAGTAAAGTTGGTTTGCTATTGCGCGGTATTAAAAATGGCTGGGCGTTCAAAAAGCTAACTGGGACCAGTGTGGTTGCGATGCTAAAATCTGCATGGACTATGTCTCGCAAAACAGACATGAACATTGGTCAAACCATGATGTCAGGCAGTGCGCCTGTGCTGATCCAGCGTGCTATGGTGCAAGGCAAGCCGGATGAAGGTATTTTGCCCTCTGGCCAAGTGGCGGGCTTGATAGAAGATATTCCGACTGTGAATGATTTAATTTCAAAAATTGTTAGTGAGGCAAAGGGCCGCCTAACAGCAATAGCGACAAAATGAGGGGCGGATAGTATGCCTATTTTAACTGAAATTCATGACGGTATTGGCCAGATTATTTTTGATCATCCGCCCGTGAATGCTTTTAACAGCGAGTGGTGGATGAAGCTGCCTAAGATTATCAAGGACTTATCATCAAACCCAGATGTGAAAGTGGTGCTCATCCTTGCTGAAGGGAAGGGCTTTCAGGCTGGCGTTGATATAAAAGAATTGCAGGCCCACCCTGAGGTGATCCCCTTGGTCAATAAAGGTAATTACTTGACTGGCAAAGCCATCAAGGCTGCTGAAGTGCCCGTTGTGTGTGCGGTTCATGGTTTTGTCATGGGCGGTGGGATTATTATTTGCGGTGCTTCTGATACAATCATCGCATCTGAAGATGCTTTTTTTGCCCTGCCAGAGATCGACCGTGGTGCTATGGGGGGGGCGTCCCACTTGTCGCGCATGATCCCTTTGCATGAAATGCGTGCTGCTTTTTTTACTGGGGGTAATATCCCAGTTGAAACGATGCACCGCGTTGGCGGTGTCCATAAGATAGTACCAAAAGCTAAACTGAAAGAAGAAGCGCTAGCCTTTTGTGCTGTGATTGCAGAAAAATCACGTAAGGCACTGGTCATCGCCAAAGAGTGCTTAAATGGTCTTGAGGCCACAGACGTTGATCAGAATTACCGCTGGGAACAAGGCTTTACCCTAGAGATGTATGCAGATAAGGATAGCCAAAAATCTCGTGATGCATTTGTCGAAGGCGGTAAAAAGGCGGATTTTGACTGATGGATCTACACTATACAGATAAGCAAAATGACTTCCGTGCCGAAGTTAGATCATGGATGGCCGACAATGTGCCTACCAGCCCGTTAGAATCTTTTGATACCCAAGAAGGATTTGAAGCGCATCGTGCATGGGAACGGAAATTAGCCACAGGTAATTTTGGTATGGTCACATGGCCAAAGGAATTCGGCGGGCGTGCATGTACGCTCATTGAGTGGCTGATTTTTGAAGAAGAATATTTCCGTGTAGGTGCCCCTGGCCGTGTGAACCAAAACGGCATTTTCCTGTTGGGCCCCACGTTGATGGAATATGGCACAGACGAACAGAAAGCTAAATTTATCCCGCGTATGGCATCTGGTGATGATATCTGGGCTCAGGCATGGTCTGAACCCAGTGCTGGCAGCGATATGGCTGCCATCCGCACCAAAGCTATAAGAGACGGTGACCACTATGTGATCAATGGCCAAAAAACATGGTCGACACGCGCCGCTTATGCTGATTGGTGCTTTGGCCTGTTTCGCACGGACCCAGATAGCAAACGGCACCGAGGCCTTAGTTTTATCCTCCTACCACTAGACCTGCCTGGTATTACGATACGTCCAATTCCTCAACTAAACGGTCAAACGGGTTTTGCTGAGATTTTCTTTGATGATGTGCACGTGCCTGTTGAAAACTGCCTAGCTGGTGAAGGCGAAGGCTGGAAAGTGGCAATGTCTACTGCTGGTTTTGAGCGAGGTTTAATGCTGCGATCTCCTGCACGGTTCCAAGCGACGGCTGGGCGACTTGTTGAACTTTGTCAGCAAAATGAAAAACGTGTTTCTGGGCATGTTCGCCGTAAGGTACTGGATGCATGGATGGACGCTACAGCTTACACTCTCGCTACCTATCAAACTGCATCGCGCCTTATTGCGGGTGGTAAAATTGGTTCAGAAGCCAGCTTGAATAAAATTTTCTGGTCAGAAATGGACCGCAGTATGCACCGCACAGCCCTGTCGATACTCGGGGCAAAGGCTGATCTTATGTCGCACGCTGCTGGCGCTGACGGTGTGGGTAACTGGTTGGATGGGTATATGTTCTCGCTAGCGGGGCCTATTTACGCGGGTTCTAATGAAATTCAACGTAATATTATCGCTGAGCGCTTGCTTGGCTTACCTCGCTAGGGAAATTGGTCATGAATTTTACTTTCTCAGAAGATCAGCTTGAGTTTAAAGAAGCCGTTAAGGGTTTCTTGGCTGGTGAATGTACGCCTGAGCATTTGCGAAAGATGGTGGAAAGTGGCGAGCAGTTCTCCCACGCGCGCTGGCAACAGTTAGCTGAAATGGGTCTAACCGGTATTTTAGTACCTGAAGCTCAAGGCGGTCTTGGTATGACTGAAATTGATTTCATCCTTCTCGCGGAACAATGTGGATATGCTGCCTTGCCTGAGCCGCTTGTTGAAACTGCTGCCATTGCGGTCCCGCTTTTAAAGGCTATTGGTGGTCAGGAAAAAACGCTAGAGCGGGTAGCATCGGGGTCTCTGGTTGTTACTGTTGCAGATCGACGCGATGAAGTTGTCACGACCCCAAAGACAGACTTGATGGTTCTTACTTTTGACGGACAGGCCTTTAGAGCCACAGAAAACACATCAAATTTTATCACAAGTGAAAGTATTGACCCTTTGCGTCCTGTGTCCTTAACTGACTATAGTGGTGCTGTACTGATGGAAGGAGATGGCACACAGGACATATGGGAAAAACACGAAGAGCGTGCCAGCCTGATGGCGGCGGCTGGACTTGTGGGACTGTCCCAACGCATGGTAGATATGTCAGTGGCCTACGCTCAAGAACGACATCAATTTGGAAAACCTATTGGGTCTTTTCAAGCGATAAAGCATCATCTAGCTTCCACCATGGTGGCCATAGAATTTGTCCGCCCTGTTTTATACCAAGCTGCCTATGAAGTCACGGCTGGACACTGCGCTATCCTTCACACATCACATGCGAAGTTAAAAGCATCAGAAGCTGCGATGGATGCAGCCGAAGTGGCCCATCAAGTGCACGGCGCAATGGGGTATACCTATGAAGTTGATTTGCATTTATGGATGAAAAAATCATGGGTGTTGACCGCAACGGCTGGCGATCAGATTTATCATGAAGATCAAATAGACAATCTTGTTATGACGGGTGCTCTTGACGTTGGCCCCGCAGCTACTTTTAGTTAGGACGTATAATGGCTGAAGCCTATATAATTGATGCTGTTCGTACCCCCGTTGGTCGTCGAAAAGGGTCCTTTTCTGACATGCATTCGGCTGACCTTGGCGCTATTCCATTGAAGGCATTAATGGACCGAACAGATATTGACCCCAATGCAGTTGAAGATGTGATTTATGGGTGCTGTGATACTGTGGGTACACAGGCTGGTGATATTGCTCGTACTTGTTGGTTGGTTGCTGGCTTGCCTCAGCATGTACCTGGTACAACCATTGACCGTCAATGCGGTTCAGCCCAACAAGCTATCCATTTTGCAGCCCAAGCTGTGATGTCTGGAACGCAGGATGTGATCGTGGCTGGTGGCGTTCAAAACATGACACAGGTACCCATTTCCTATGCGATGTTAGCCGCTAAGCCGCTTGGTATGCCTGACCCATTTACCACTTCACTAGGGTGGGTAGAGCGCTATGGTCCTGATCAATTGTCTCAGTTTCGCTCGGCCCAGATGATTGCTGAAAAATGGGATTTGTCGCGGCAAGACATGGAACAGTTTGCCTTTACTAGTCATAGGCGCGCAGCACGTGCACAAGATGAAGGCCGCTTTGACAATGAAATTGTCTCTGTAGGTGCTTTTAAAGCCGATGAAACTATTCGCCGTGACACGACGCTAGAACGCATGGCCACCTTGAACCCCCTTGAAGAGGGTGGCCGTATCACAGCTGGGGTTGCCAGCCAGATCAGTGACGCTTCATCGGCCCTGTTGATCGCGTCCGAGCAGGCGGTGAAAGACCACAATATGAAACCCCGCGCCCGTATTCATCATATGAGCGTACGAGCCGATGATCCTGTTTGGATGCTAACGGCCCCAGCGCCCGCCACAAAATATGCTCTTAAAAAAGCGGGCATGACCATGAATGATATTGATCTTGTGGAAATCAATGAAGCTTTTGCTTCTGTCGTGCTTTCGTGGGCCAAAGATATGGATGCTGATCTTGATAAGGTTAATGTTAACGGCGGTGCTATTGCGCTTGGTCACCCACTGGGTGCCACTGGCGCTCGGTTAATGACGACTATGTTGAATGAATTAGAACGCACAGGGGGCCGCTATGGTCTACAAACCATGTGCGAAGGTGGTGGCCAAGCTAATGTCACCATAATTGAACGTCTTTAGGAGTGTTGAAGATGACTGAATTATGTAAAGGACGTGTTGTTCTTATCACGGGTGCGGGTCGCGGACTTGGCCGTGAATATGCGCTAGAATTAGCCCGGGCGGGGGCCAAAATTGTTGTAAATGATCTTGGTGTTACTAACCACGGTGAGGCAGCAGATGATCAACCTGCCGATCAGGTTGTAGCTGAGATTAAAGCCATGGGCGGCGAGGCGGTTGCCCATTACGGTGATGTGGCCGATATGACTTCGGCTGGCGATATGGTAAATACAGCCTTAGAAATTTTTGGTGATTTGCATGCTGTAGTAAACAACGCAGGCTTTGTGCGCGACCGAATGTTCGTAAGCGCGACCGAAGACGAATGGGACGCCATTATGCGTGTGCATTTGAAAGGCCATTTCGCAATATCGTCAAATGCTTGTGCTTATTGGCGTGGTAAAGCTAAAAAAACAGGTGGTAAAGTTGACGCCCGCATTATCAATACCACATCAGGCGCAGGCCTTCAGGGATCGATGGCGCAGGCAGCTTATTCTTCTGCTAAAGGCGGTATTGCAAGCTTAACCCTTGTGCAAGCGGCAGAGCTTGGACGGTACGGCATTACAGCGAACGCTTTAGCACCAGCTGCCCGCACCCGCATGACAGAAGGCGCTTTTGGCGCAGCCATGGCAGCGCCAGAAGATGGTTTTGATGAAAATGACCCATCAAACTGCGCCCCTATTGTCGCGTGGCTGTGTAGCAAAGCATCAGCAAACGTGACAGGCCAAGTCTTTGAAGTGAAGGGTGGCATGATTATGCTGCAAGACGGATGGCGCGAAGGCCCTACCGTAGACATCAAAGCTCGCTGGAACCCTGTAGATATTACAGGTGCAGTAGAGAAATTAATGGATGAAGCAACACCTGCTCGCAAAGTGTGGGGGACATAAGGCATGAACTTTAGTTTTTCAGAAGAACATAATCTTATCCGCGAAACCGCGAAGGGTTTCTTAGCTGTTTCGTCGTCAAACACCGCCGTTCGTGAATGGATGGAAACCGACAAAGGCTATGAGGATGCTTTTTGGCAAACACTAGCCTGTGAAATGGGTTGGGCGATGCTGGCAATCCCTGAAGAATATGATGGACTTGGCATGGGCTATGTTGAGCTTGCCATCATCATGGAAGAAATGGGCCACCGCCTAACTGGATCCCCTTTGTTTGCAACTATTTGCCAAGGGGCACAGGCACTTATTCAAGGCGGTACGGGCAGACAAAAAGCTGAACTTTTACCAGAAATAGCTATGGGTACAAAAACTGCAACATTAGCTTTCGGTGCTAACGGTAGCTTTGGCATTGATGATATTACCTTTGAATGGATGCCAACTGAGACTGGCTATAATTTAACTGGCAAAGCAAGTCAGGTTATTGACGGCGCGAGCGCGGATATCATTATTGTGGCTGCACGACATAAAGTTAGCCGCGAGGTGAAAATGTTCATAGTTGATCAATCTGCTGTCACATCAACAAACCTTAAGACGATGGATCAAACACGCCGTATGGCTTCTGTGGAAATGGAAGATATAAGTGTGGGTAAAGATGCTATACTTGAGGGTGGTTATGACGAGTTTGTTAAAGTCTGTAATATCTCGTCTATCATGTTAGCTGCGGAACAATTGGGAGTAGCGCGTTGGTGCCTTGATGCTTCTGTTACTTATTCTCTGGACCGTGTGCAGTTTGGCCGTGCCATTGGGTCTTTCCAATCGATTAAACATAAGTGTTCTGACATGATGGTGTTGGTTGAAAGTGGCATATCTTGTGTGTATTACGCGGCTTGTGTGATCGATGCAGGCACAGATGAGCTAGCGGAGGCAGCGCCGACTGCCAAAGCAACACTTACCAGTAGCGCCATGACATGCGCTGGTGAATGCATTCAAATTCACGGCGGTATAGGCATCACATGGGAAGCTGATGCCCACCTTTATTTCAAACGGGCCCGCGCTGGCGAACAATTGCTTGGCAGCCCTACTTGGCACCGCGAGCAAATGGCTGTGGCTATGGGCCTGTAAGGAGTAGATGTCATGGAATTAAATTTTTCCAAGGAAGAAGAAGCCTTCCGTATTGAAGTACGCACATGGCTTGTAGAACATTTGAACGGTGACTTTGCCAATGTAAAAGGCAAAGGCGGAGCTGGCGAACAGTTAGAGCATTTTGATGAGCGTGTAGTTTGGGAACAATTCCTTGCAAAAGCCGGCTGGGCAGCGATTGGTTGGCCAAAGGCGTTGGGTGGACGCGATGCTAGTTTGATGGAGCAGGTTATTTTTGCTGAAGAATATGCCAACGCAGGCGGCCCAGGCCGTTTAGCTCATATTGGCTTAGAATTGGCGGCACCAACGATAATGGTGTTTGGGACAGACGAGCAAAAAGCCCGTTTCCTGCCGAAGATTCGAGACGCAGAAGAAATGTGGTGTCAGGGCTTTTCTGAGCCCGGCGCTGGTTCAGATCTATCCAATATTCGCACAAAAGCAACATTAGTTGATGGCCAGTGGGTGATTGAAGGCCAAAAAACCTGGACATCACATGCCCAACATAGCGACTGGTGTTTTCTGCTTTGTCGCACAGAAGAAGGTAGCAAGAACCATAAGGGGTTATCATTCCTGCTTGTACGTATGGATCAGGCGGGCGTAGATGTGCGTCCCATCAAGCAGCTAACTGGCGACGCGGAATTTAATGAAGTATTCTTTGATGGTGCCGTGACAGCTGAAGCAAATGTTGTGGGTGGTGTGGGCAATGGCTGGAAGGCAGCTATGACAACGCTCACGTTTGAACGCGGCGTATCCACGTTGGCGCAGCAAGCGAACTTTAGGAACGAGCTGGATGAAATTATTGAGCTCGCAAAAGGCAATGGTAAGGCAAAAGATCCTCTTATTCGCCAACGCCTAGCTGAAGCTGAAATGGGCCTGCGAGTACAACGCTATAATGCCCTGAGGACGCTCACAAATGCTGATAGTGGTACCTTCAGTCGTGAAGGTTATATTACCAAGATATTCTGGGCAACTTGGCACCGTGAATTAGGCAAACTTGCCATGGATGTCATGGGGCCAGAGGCGGAGTTGATCTGCCAAGATGAAGATTATAAAATGCAGCGTTTGCAGAATCTATTCTTGTTCAGTCGATCAGACACCATCTATGCAGGTACGAACCAAGTGCAACGTAACATTATTGCAGAGCGTGCATTACAAATGCCAAAAGAACCAAGAGGGGCTTAATTCATGGCAATCGTTCCAGACTATGTAAAAGGTCATAATCTTCTTGAAGGTAAAAAGGTGCTTGTGACCGCTGCGGCCGGTACTGGTATCGGATTTGCGACAGCGAAGAAATGCGCGGAAGAAGGGGCAACAGTTTTTATCAGTGACATCCATGACGGCAGGCTCGCTAAAGCAGCCGATACTATATTTGAAACAACGGGGCAATGCGTTGGTACTCATCTGTGTAATGTGACCATTGAAGCAGAGGTGCAAAGCCTGATCGCAGCTGCGATTGATAACATGGGCCATGTGGATGTGCTGATAAATAATGCTGGTCTCGGTGGGTCAGCGACTGTTGTTGATATGACCGATGATCAATGGAATGTGGTGATGGATGTGACTTTGAACGGTACCTTCCGCATGACACGAGCTATGTTAAAACACATGTACGAACGCGGGGCTGGTGCCATTGTGAATAACGCTTCCGTTCTTGGGTGGCGCGCGCAAAAAGAACAAGCTCATTATGCCGCAGCCAAAGCAGGCGTAATGGCTCTGACGCGCTGCTCGGCGGTTGAAGCATCAGAGCATAACGTGCGGATAAATGCCGTCGCACCCTCCATTGCGATGCATGCTTTCCTAAGCAAGGTAACCAGCGAAGAACTTTTGGCGAAGTTAACCGAGAACGAGGCCTTCGGCCGTGCTGCTGAAGTATGGGAAATTGCTAATGTGATGGTATTTCTCGCCTCAGATTATTCAAGTTATATGACAGGCGAGATATTACCTGTTTCTAGCCAGAGGGCATAAAAAATGACTATCGTCTTTAAATCACCATACGACCTAGCCGCCAGTGTCGGCTCAAAACTGGATGCCAGTGAATGGCTGTTGATTGATCAGGACCGTATCAATAAATTCGCGGATGCCACAGGGGATCATCAATGGATTCATGTGGACCCAGAAAAAGCCAAAGCTGGGCCTTTTGGTGCGCCCATTGCCCACGGCTATCTGACCCTTTCGCTAGTGGCACTGTTCCAGCCTGAAATATTAGATGTTCAAGGTCTCTCAATGGGCGTGAACTATGGCTGTGATAAAGTTCGTTTTATCTCGCCCGTTAAGGTGGGGTCACGAGTGCGCGGGGTTGGCGAATTGATTAAAGTCGAGGACGTGAAGGGCGGCGTGCAAGCCACCATTCGTGTCACTGTAGAAATTGAAGGCTCAGACCGCCCAGCCTGTGTGGTTGATACAATCAGTCGTTATTATCCAGAATAATAGAGAAAGTCAATAAAATGAAAGAAGCAGTCATCGTATCAACGGCACGCACGCCTATTGGCAAAGCATTTCGCGGGGCATTTAACGATACAGAAGCTCCTGCCTTATCAGGCCATGCTGTTAAGGAAGCAGTGAAACGTGCTGGCATTGAAGGTGCTGAAATTGATGACTGTATTATAGGTGCTGCTGCCCAGCAGGGCAGTCAGGGTTATAACATTGGACGCTTAACAGCTGCAGTGGCCGGCTTGCCTGACAGCGTCTCGGGCATGTCAATGGATCGGCAATGTTCATCAGGGTTGATGACTATTGCGACTGGCGCAAAGCAGATTATCTGTGATGGTATGTCTGTGATTGCAGCAGGTGGTGTTGAAAGCATTTCGCTGGTACAAACCAAGCATAAAAATACGCACCGAGCTGTATCAAAAACTGTGCTGGATCATAGTCCCCATATGTATATGCCGATGATTGAAACTGCTGAAGTCGTGGCCAAACGATATAGTATCAGCCGCGACATTCAAGATGAATATAGCTACCAGTCACAGATGCGCACAGCGGCTGCTCAAGCAGCAGGTAAATTTGATGATGAGATTGTACCCATGGCCTCCACCAAAATGGTGGTGGACCGCGAGACCAAAGAGGTATCTTACGTTGATACAGTTCTAAAAAAAGATGAAGGCAATCGGCCAACGACAGAACTTGAGGGCCTTAAAGGACTGAAGCCTGTGATAGAAGGCGGCTGTATATCTGCAGGTAATGCTAGCCAATTATCTGATGGTGCGTCAGCGTCTATTTTGATGGATAGTCAATTAGCTGAGCAAAGGGGACTATCCCCACTAGGGGCTTACCGCGGCATTGCAGTAGCGGGCCTTAGCCCAGATGAAATGGGGATTGGGCCTGTATACGCTATCCCAAAACTACTGAAAACCAACGGCCTAACCATGGATGATATTGGCCTGTGGGAGCTAAATGAAGCTTTCGCGGTTCAAGTACTGCATTGCCGTGACACGCTGGGCATTCCTGATGAACTGTTGAATGTAAACGGCGGCGCTATTTCTATCGGCCATCCTTTTGGGATGTCGGGTGCGCGTATGGTGGGCCATAGTTTAATCGAGGGCAAACGCCGCGGAGCTAAATACGTAGTGATCACCATGTGTGTCGGTGGTGGGATGGGCGTAGCTGGTCTATTTGAAGTCTATTAACTTTATGCCTTAGGGCCTCTATTAACAAGGGAAGCCCTATTTCCATCTGATTGAGTTTGATCGTATCACCTAACAAAGATGCCTCACTTTCCTGAGGGGTATGTTTATCGAGAGATGCCTGTAGGCATACAGCCCCAACAACGATTTGGATCATAGCAAGATAGGCCTGAATAGCTTCCTCTTTACCAAATCCTGAAGCACATAATTTCACTATAAAAGCTTCGGTTACTTGTGATCCTTGCTCGTCCTCTTTGTTTTTAAAATGCTTATACAGCCAATTGCGGTGAATATTGATCCCCTTATTTGGCTATAAGTATTTATGTTGGTTCGAC
>JABABO010000274.1 GCA_014238195.1 Kordiimonadaceae bacterium
CGCCGCCCCTACGACACCTGGCTCGCGGCTTGTCAGGCCACTCATGGCGTTATAAAGGTGCGTGAAACCAGATAGGCCCGCATCAAGGGCTGCGTTCGTTTCATCAAACGTGGCATTGGTATGTCCCGCTGCTACAATGACACCGTTTTGTGTAAGTTTACGTATAATGTCGGGCGTTGTTTGTTCTGGCGCTAGTGTCACATATGTAACACCGTGATTTAGGGATGATAAAAGCGTGATAGCCGCGTCGTCCAGTCGTTGAAATTTGTTCTGATTATGGATACCTTTTTTGAGGGGGTTTAAGAATGGCCCTTCAAGGTGAATGCCAACCACCCCAGCTAAACCCGCCTGAATTGCCGTATCAACAGCGTCAATAGCAAGGGCAATTTTTTCAAGATCATCACTAATGAGCGTTGGTAATACTGTTGTAGTGCCAAACCTGCGGTGTGCTTTGATAATTTGTGTGATCCCTTCAACAGACGGATCATCATTAAACAAGACACCACCACCGCCATTGACCTGAGTGTCGATAAACCCAGGAATAATCATGTCGCCTTCAACATCAAAGGTCAGCGCATCAGTTGCAAGGTTGGACCGTGATAAACTTTTGATCTGGTCATTGTCTATCAGTAAGGATAAGCCGTCTTGCATGCCTTGGGGCGTGAGGATATTTGCATTTTTGATGACTTGCTGCATTAGACAGTCTCGGTCACTTTATTGAGGTGAGGTGGCTCATCAGGGTTATAACCCCGTGCAACCGACAGCGCATTGACCATAATATAAAAGGATTGCACTTTCAAGATTGGGCTGACAACAGGGTGCGCCTCCATTATTGTTGGTAGGTTAATCGCACCGTCATATGTTTTACCTGCGACAATCACGGTTGCACCGCGCCCCAAGAAATCTTCTACGACATTATCAACGCTGGTTCGGGTTTGATCATCTTGGGTGAAAACCAACACTGGAAAATCTGCGTTGACGATAGCCATCGGGCCGTGTTTCACTTCGGCGGCGCTGTAGGCTTCGGCGTGTAAGCCTGATGTTTCCTTAAATTTTAATGCGGCTTCTTGGGCAATGCCTAAGCTAGTGCCACGGCCTATCACAAAGAAATTGCGGGCATTTTTAAGGGATTTACTGGCCTGGGACCAATCTAAATTAGCCGATGCCGCAAGGCCTGAAGGCAGGGTTGTTAAGCTGTTAATCAAATCCTCGTTGCCAGACCAATAAGCGGTTAGCTGCAATATGGCT
This sequence comes from Kordiimonadaceae bacterium, assembly GCA_014238195.1. Classification (GTDB taxonomy): domain Bacteria; phylum Pseudomonadota; class Alphaproteobacteria; order Sphingomonadales; family Kordiimonadaceae; genus JABABO01. The sequence goes on from JABABO010000274.1 coordinate 1,249, forward strand.
GTCAGTGATGCGATGTATGTTTTTGTTGCTGCCACACTTTTTTCTTGCCCCGCGTGCAAGGGAACAAAGTGATTCGCAAGTTTGGCAAGTGGGCTATCAATAACATTGACAAATGCTAAAACCGTCGCACCAGCTGCTTTGGCAGCGCTGGCTGTTTGTACAAGATCAGGGCTGGCCCCTGATTGTGAAATTGCAATAAATAATGTACCGTCCAAGTTTAAGCTTTTACCGTAAACTGAATTAATGGAGGGAGCTGCTGAGCTGGTTAAAATGCCGACTTCTGTCTCAAACAGATATTTTGCATATGTTGCGGCATGATCGGAACTACCTCGTGCACATGTTACGATTGCTTTAGGGGGGGTAGTGTTTAAACCCCTTGCGATTTCTTTCAATTTTTCAGCATTTTCAGCAAATTGCCGCGTAACAACAATGCTTGCTTCATGTGCTTCTTTGTGCATCAGGGTGTTTTCTGGTTTTAAAGTCATTTTAGCCCCACTTATATTTAATTTCTAGTCCGTCAGTATTTTCTCTATCACTCATCAACTCTGTTTGTTTAATCCAGTTTCTAGTTGCCAGTAGCCTGTTCTGTCAGTTTCTATTTACCAGTGCCTGTTTAGCTCGTAGTGTTTTCAGCGCTGCTTCGCCTCAAGAGTTAGCTCCTAACTTTAAGGATCGAATCTTGAATATCCGCAATATACTCATATTTGACAACGTTGTCAATTTTAAATATTTTAATCCATTAATTCCTACTAATGCCAAGTAAAAACCCGTATTAAAGCAATGATATCGTTGTCAAATATATAACGACCAGACCGTTAGTATTATAGACTATTGCGTGGTATTATAAAAATCATATGAAGTATCCTACCCTAAAAAACTATCGTCAAGATGAGTGTTCAGTTAAGCCAATCAATTTCTCATCTAAGGCTTTGGCAAAGGCCTTCCCAGAAAAAAGGTCAGCGCTTGTTCGCATTTTTTCTAGGTGAGCCTTCGTCTGCTTCATGCGTATAGGGTCCCGCACATAGTCTATAGCTTTTTGTACATAATGTTGCGGCGATTCCGCAATAAAATCTTGCATATCAAGCGCTGATAACAAGCTTGCGCTGACACGGGACGCAAATGTTGGCCCTGTGACGGTAAGTACGGGACAACCAGCATACAGTGCGTTTGAAGACGTAGCATGTCCTGTATAAGGAAATGTATCCAAAAACAAATCACAGATCGCGTGACGCGCAAGATGATGTTCAAGTGGTTCCTGTTTAGCCATTATTATTCGGTCAGGTGCTATGCCTTGGTTTTTAAAATGATTGTGCAGATTAGTGGCAGCAAGCTCATTTAATGGCCATATCCAAAGAACACCGTTTGGAACTTGCCTTAAAATTTGTGCCCAAGCACCCATAACGGCTGGGTTGATTTTAGTAGTTTTGTTAAAACAACAAAACACGGGGGCATTTTCTGGCAGGCCATAATCGCTGCGCTTGGGAGCAATAGGGTGGATTGGACGTTTACTGTCATTCGCTTGATAACTCACTGGCATACGGATAATTTTTTCGCTGTAAAACTGCTCGTCGCCAACTGGTATAACCACATCGTCGGCGATGATGTGGTCAATCCAATCAGCGCCTAGCGTACCTGCAAAGCCGATCCAGCTGATCTGAATGGGCGCGGCGCGGGTTGCTAAAATACCAAGTCGTGACCCATCTGTAAAACCCATCAAGTCAACGGCGATATCGATTTTGTCAGACCTGATTTTTTCTAAGGCATCGCGGTCACTGATCCCAGCAATGCGCTGGAATATAACCCCTGCATCCGTTAATCTTCTTTGGACATCCAATGATGGTTTTGCTGTGTAACAATAAGCATAAACTTCAAATCGGTCTGGATCGTGATTTTCCATGACCTCAAGCACATGCGCTGCAACTGGATGGGTGTTAAAATTTGCCGATAGATAACCAATACGGATTTTACCTGATGGCTTATGGGTTGGTGCAGGTAAATCCGCTGTGAATTGTTTAGCTGTATTTTCCGTGCGCTGGCTTAGATTTTTCGCCGCTTTTTGAAGTTGTAAAGGGTCATTACAGATAAATATCAACAGGAAGGGGTCCACTTCATCTGAGCCCCGATTGATCATTTGATGAAGTTTATTGATATATTGGTCTAAGTTATTCCAGTCGGCTGCGCCTAATTTGCGGTAAATATGTTGCACTAAGGTTTGCGGCCTGTTCGGGGCTAATCTGATGGCTTTTTCAGACGCATCCAAAGCCGCCTTGCTGCGGCCTAATTGATCTAGGACATCGGCTAAATTACCATGCACAAGGCTATGGTTAGGCTCAAAAGTAACAACTTTTTGATAAGCTTCGAGACATTTGTCAAGCCGCTTCTGTGCATAAAGAATTAGGCCTAAGTTATTCCAAGCATTGGCGCACTTTGGGTCTTGTTGAATGGCATTTTTGGCCAGTTTTTCAGCCTCAGCGTAATTCTTATGGACATAATGAATTACACTCAAATTACAAAAGCTATCAAGCAGATGTTCACCCGCGTTAATGGCTTTCATATAGTAATCCGCCGCTTTTATGAGCTGATTATTATGGTGGTGACGCACCGCTTTTTCAAAATTATTTTCTATAGTGTTCATGTCATCAAAACTCAGTTTAGGATGAGCGCCGCATCAGTTTGATTAATTTATCATCTAAGGCTTTAGCAAAGACCTTCCCTGAAAACAAATCGGCGGTCGTTCGCATTTTGTTTAGGTAATTTTTTGTTTTCTTCATACGGTCAGTGTCTTGCACATAACGTACAGCTTTTTGAACATAGTCTTGCTGCGTTTCCGCTATAAAGTCCTGCATATCAAGTGCTGATAACAAACTTGCACTAACGCGGGAGGCAAATGTTGGGCCTTTTAAGGTCAGAACAGGGCAGCCGCTATAAAGCGCGTTCGAGGATGTCGCATGTCCCGTATAGGGGAATGTATCCAGAAACAAATCACAAAGGATGTGGCGGACGAGGTGAATAGGAAGGGGTTCGCTTTTAGCCATGATGATGCGTTCAGCCGCAATGCCGTTGTTTGCAAAATGTTGCGGTAATTTTTTCATAGCTAGGCCTTCTTCCCCCCAAAGCCATAGGACACTGTTTGGCACTTGCTGTAAAATTTGCACCCATAAGCCCATAATAATGGGGTTGACCTTTGCTGGTTTGTTGAAGCAGCAAAATACAGGAACGTTTTCAGGCAGGCCGTAATCACTTCGTTTCGGTGGGATAGGGTGAATCAGTCGGGTGCTATCATTTGCTTGATAGCTCACCGGCATGCGGATAATTTTTTCGCTGTAATATTTTTCGTCGCTCACTGGAATAACAGTATCATCCGCGATGATATAATCAATCCAATCAGCCCCCAGTGTGCCCGCAAAGCCAATCCAACTGATTTGAATGAGGGCAGCGCGGGTGGCAAGAATACCAAGCCGTGAACCATCTGTATAGCCCATCAAGTCAAAGGCGATGTCGATTTTGTCTGCTCTGATTTTCTTTAAGGCATCTCGGTCACTCAGATCAGCAATCCGACAAAAAGTGACACCTGCGCTCGTCAATCTTTCCTGAACATGCTGTGATGGTTTTGCGGTATAACAATAAGCAAAGACTTCAAAGCGTTCAGGGTCGTGATTTTCAATCACTTCCAGCACATGCGCTGCCACAGCGTGCGTATTGAAATTCGCTGATAAATAACCAATGCGAATTTTACCAGAATTTTGATGTTTTGGCGTTGGTAAATCCGCTGTAAATTGTTGTGCGGTTTTCGCAATTTGTCGGCTTTTATGCTGTGTGGCTTTGGCAATTTGAACGGGATCATTACAGATAAAAAGCAGTAGGAATGGGTCAATTTCATCAGACCCACTATTGATCATTTCATCAAGCTTTCGGACATAATGATCAAGATTATCCCAGTCAGTAGCGGCGAGTTTACGGAATATATGTTGCACAAGAAGCGGCGGTCTATGCGGGGCAAGCGCAATGGCTTTTTCCGATTCGCTTAATGCCGCTTCCTTATTACCCAGTTGATCATATATACCTGCTAGGTTACCGTGCATATGACCATCTTTGGGATCAATCGCGATGGCCCTTTGAAAGGCCTTTAGGCTTTCAGGGAGGCGTTTTTGTGCCGCGAGGCTTAGGCCTAAGTGATACCAAGCATGTCCGCATTTTGGGTCTTGTTCAATCGCTTTGCGTGCCAATTTTTCAGCTTCGTGATAATTTTTATGAATATAATGAATAATGCCCAAATTGCAAAAGCTATCGAGCAGCTGTTGACCAGCTTTTATTGATTTTTCATACCATTTGACAGCTTTTTGTAACTGGCTTGTTTGGTGATAATGTGCCGCTTTTTGAAAGTAGCTTTTTTGCTTATTCATTGGTTTTAGAATCCGTATATTATGGAAATAATTCGTAATAGTATTGGCTTGGTGTCTATCCTAGAAATATATTTAAAAGCATTCTAAACCATTGTTTTCCTAGAAACAATAAGTCACTGCATATAAAATACATTCAGGCCTAGTTCAAGGCAATTTAAAAGATTTTCATTAAACACTTTAAAGCTATAATTTTTCTCTCTTTTTACCCTGATTTTAAACTCAGATATTTGCCTTTTCGGGGTATTACCTCAATACTTATACTCTTTTTTATCCAACATCAGTCAAGGTGAAACGCGCGTGCTTGTCTTGGTCTTTATTACCCTATCGCCAGCATTTCTTGGGTTTCGCTAACAGAAAATTTACCAAATATCACCATTATGAAGAAACACAAAGCTAGGTGTGGTGCCTGCTGTTTTCATATTTTTCTAATGGGAATGATCAAAAAAATGGCCTTAGTAATCAATAATGCTGGTGCGCAGTCAGTCAAGGAAAATACCACTGGTGTTGTGTTAAATATCGAGGCTAGCTTAAATGGCGGGGCCGCTGATGTCGGTGTGACTTACAGCATTACAAGTGGTGCCGATGCTGCAGATTTCACGATCAATAGCACATCAGGCGAAATTAGTTTTGTCTCTATCCCTAATTACGAAAACCCATTAGATGCAGGCGCTGATAATATCTACAATCTGACGATCACTGCAAGTGGCGGCGGTTTTGACAGCAACCATGATCTGGTCATTACGGTTACTGACCTGCTCGCAGAAACCGAAACCACTGGCTATGAAGCGTCTTATGCTTTGTCCAGTCTCAATGGTAATAATGGCTTTATCCTCAGCGGTGTTGCTAATGATGATTATAGCGGCCGTTCCGTATCCAGCGCTGGTGATGTTAACGGTGACGGTTACGACGATCTGATCATTGGGGCAAGAGACGCAGATACAGCAGGTAATACCGATGCTGGGGCCAGTTATGTCGTGTTCGGCGGCGGTGGTGGCTTTGCATCGAACATAGAACTGTCCAGTCTTGATGGCAGCAATGGCTTTAAACTGAACGGCGTCAATAATAACGACTTTAGCGGCCAAGATGCATCAAGCGCAGGTGATATCAACGGTGATGGCATTGACGATCTGATTATTGGCGCGCACAAGGCAGACCCCAATGGTAGCCTATCAGGTGAAAGCTATGTGGTGTTTGGCAGTACCACGGCTTTTTCTGCGGCAGTAGAGCTATCAAGTCTAGATGGCACTGATGGCTTTGTCATCAACGGCATCAATGCTTCTGACTATAGTGGTTTTTCCGTATCTAGTGCGGGCGACGTTAACGGCGACGGCGTTGATGATCTGATCATTGGGGCCTATGGGGCTGATCCAAATAGTAACAGTAAGGCGGGTGAAAGCTATGTTGTTTTTGGCTCAACGGGCGGTTTTACAGCAGCGCTAGAACTCTCCAGCCTTGATGGCTCGAACGGCGTTATCATCAATGGTGTTGCTAATGACGACAATAGCGGATTTTCAGTCGCAAGCGCGGGGGATGTCAATGGTGATGGGTTTGATGATTTGATCATCGGCGCGTTCCTAGCCGACCCGAATAACAACGATAGTGCAGGTGAAAGTTATATCGTGTTTGGGGGTGGTAGCTTAGCCGCAACAATTGAGCTCTCCAGCCTTGATGGCAGTGATGGTATTGTCTTAAATGGTGTGGCTAATGATGACCGCAGTGGTGTGTCAGTGTCAAGCGCGGGTGACGTGAACGCTGATGGTTACGATGACCTGATCATTGGCGCTTGGAACGCCAATAGCGCGGCAGGTGAAACCTATGTGGTATTTGGCGGTGAAAGCTTAGCCGCCGCAATAAACCTATCTAGTTTGGATGGAGCTAACGGCTTTGCACTGGAAGGCATAACGGGCGGTGATCGAAGTGGCTATTCCGTGTCCAATGCGGGCGATGTCAACGCCGATGGCTATGATGACCTGATCATCGGGGCTAACTTAGGGGACCCGATTAATAATAATGCTGGTGAAACCTATTTGGTTTTTGGGGCGAGTGGCGGTTTCAGTGCAAACATTGACCTTGCGAGCTTAGACGGCAGCGATGGATTTGTCTTAAATGGTCTGGATGCAACTGATCGCAGTGGCTATTCAGTTTCAGCTGCTGGGGATATTAATAGTGACGGCTATGGCGACCTGATTATCGGTGCCTTGTCGGGTGATCCCAATGGTAGTAATTCGGGTGAAAGCTATGTGATATTTGGTGGCAACGGCCTCCTACCGATACAATTCACTAATGCAAACAATAAGTCAGTGGAGGAAAATACGTCTGGTGTTGCCCTGAATATTGAGGGCAGCTTATATGGTGCTGCGGCTGATAGCGGTCTGACATACAGCATCACGGGCGGGGCTGATTCTGCCGATTTTACCATTGATACCCTGTCTGGGGAACTCAGTTTTAGTGTCACGCCCAATTTCGAAAGTCCCGCAGATAGCAACACTGATAATATTTACGAGCTGACTGTTGAAGCAACCTCAACTGTCTATGGTTATACCAACACACAAAACCTCACTATCACCGTCACAGACCGCATTGCCGAAACCGAACTCACAGATTTTGAAGCATCGTATGAACTTTCAGGCTTAGACGGCAGCACTGGTTTTGTGATCAAGGGCATTGCCAATGACGACTATAGTGGCGGGTCTGTTTCAAATGCGGGTGATATAAACGGTGATGGCTACGACGATGTCATTATTGGGGCACACAGAGCAAACCCAAATGGCAACAGCAGTGCTGGCGAAAGCTATGTGGTATTTGGTGCTGCAAGCGGCTTTGCGTCCTCAATAAATTTATCCAGCCTAGATGGTAACGATGGCTTTGTTCTCAATGGTCATAATATTGATGACCGCAGTGGTCATTCTGTATCTGGTGCTGGGGACGTTAACGGCGATGGCATTGATGACCTGATCATTGGGGCTTACCGCGGTGATCCAAATGGCGATGATTCAGGCGAAAGCTATGTCGTATTTGGCAGCAGTGCTGGCTTTGCGGCATCGATAAACCTCTCCAGCGTGGGTGGCAGTGATGGCTTTGTCATCAACGGTGTTGATGCGGATGATCATAGTGGTTTTTCCGTGTCCTCTGCGGGTGACCTGAACGGTGATGGCTACGACGATCTGATCATTGGGGCTTACCGGGCAGACCCGAATGGCGCTCAATCAGGCGAGAGCTATATAGTCTTTGGTTTCAATGATGACGCGGTTTCATCCCTAGACCTCGCAGACCTTGATGGCACCAATGGCTTTATACTGCATGGCATTGATGCGGGCGATGAAAGCGGTGTGTCGGTGTCAAGCGCTGGTGACGTTAACGGCGATGGTTACGATGACTTAATCATTGGTGTACACAGGGCAGAACAAGGCGTTGATAATGATGCTGGTGAAACCTTTGTGGTGTTTGGCGCAGCTAGCGGCTTTAATGGCACGATAAATCCAAGCGGTCTTGACGGCAATGATGGCTTTAAACTCAATGGTATTGACCAATCTGACCACAGTGGACGTTCGGTATCTAGCGCGGGTGATATTAACGGTGATGGCTACGACGACCTGATCATTGGCGCACAAAGCGCTGATCCTAATGGCGCTTTTTCTGGTGAAAGCTATGTGGTGTTTGGCGGTGAAAGCTTAGCCGCTGCAATTGAACTCTCAAGTCTTGATGGCAATGATGGTTTTGTCGTCAATGGTATTGCTGCCGCACATAGAAGTGGCTTTTCTGTTGCCAGCGCGGGTGACATAAACGGTGATGGTCTAAGCGATATTATCATTGGGGCGTACGGTGCCAACAATTTTGCAGGCGAAAGCTATGTAGTATTTGGGGCCAGTGCTGGCTTTGGCCCTGCTATTGAGCTATCCAGTTTAGGCGGCAGCGATGGCTTTAAATTGGTTGGTGTTGATAGCCTTGATTATAGCGGGCGTTCGGTATCTGGTGCTGGGGATATCAATGGTGATGGTTACGATGATCTGATCATTGGGGCAAGAAGCGCCGACCCAAACGGCGATTATACAGGGGAAAGTTATGTGGTGTTTGGGGGCTCATTGCTCATAAATGATCCGCACACTTTATCAGGCGATAGTACAGGCTTTGTTACCGAAGACGGGACACTGACTGCACAGGGTAATCTGGATGCTAATGACCCCGAGGGCAATGCTGACACAGATTTCACATGGTCAGTTACTGCTAATCCATCGTATGGTACTGCGAACGTAGATAGTAATGGTGATTGGCAATTTGCCATGAACAATGATCTGGGTGCTATTCAAAGTCTTGGGGGTGGTGATACTCTCGCCGACACCTTCACAGTCCGTGCAGCAGATGCTGATCATAACATTGATCAGATTATCACCATCACGGTCACAGGCGCCAATGACGCGGCGGTGATCAGCGGCAACACGGACGGGGCGGTCACCGAAGACGGCACCAGCACGGTGTCAGGCAGCTTAAGCGCCACGGATGTTGACGGCAATGATGATGTCTTTA
>JABABO010000276.1 GCA_014238195.1 Kordiimonadaceae bacterium
CTAACATAAAATCTTTTAAGAACGCCTCATCTGTGACAGTGCCGATATATGTTACTTTCTCGTGGCGCACAATCGCCGCCATGCCTGTATCATAAGTGGCTACAATATCTATATTATCAGTTGATAATTCTTCACACCAAACAGAGGCTTCATATAATCGCCCGCCCCAATATAAGCGCTCAGGGCAATCTGCGCGCAATGTTTCTACAGACAGTACTTTTGTTGGTACAAGGCTTTGTAACACCCCAGGAGCAAGGCTATCCGGCACGCTAAATTCATCGGTTTTTGACGCTGAGCGCGGCCCGAAAATAAAATGCGCCTCGGATGCTTTGCATTTATCAGTAAACTCAGTGCCAATAATTGGAAGACACGCTGAAACAATCAGGCGATACCCCTTAAAATCATGTTCCTTGGAAATAAAATCAACATCCACCCCCAGTTTCCTGAAAGCCGTATAATAAGCAAATTCAAGCTTAGCATAATCATAACCCTGCCCTTGCGGCTGGATGTCAGTGACCCATAAGGCTTCTATATCGGTAATTATTGCAACTGAGTTTTGCTCCTTCGTTTCGCTCATCAAGCCTAAAGTTTCAATATCTTGTGCCACTTGAACTACGTCCGTCCACGCAGCTGCTTTACTATCATCACTGCGCAATAAACCAGCATGCATTTGTTCCTGTGCGAATGGGGCAGCACGCCAACGGAAATAACTAACGCAAGCTGCCCCCAATGCAAACGCTTCCAGCGACCAAAACCGCACCATACCAGGCAGTGGGCGAGGGTTATGATTTGCCCAATTTACAGGGCCTGGTTGCTGTTCCATCACCCAATAATCGCCTTTGGAAAAGCTCCTGACAACGTCTTGATAAAAACAGCCCAGATCGGGATGGCCTGTGCGCATATAACGCTGCATCATGGCGGCTGGGGCGTCTTTAAACATCATGTCAGACCGCCCAAGTGGATAGTTATCATAACTTGCAAAGTCTAAGGGCGCACCAAGTGCATAAGCATCCATATAAAGATCATTACGGGGTATAAAATTATGAGTTACCCAACGTTCAGGGGCATGGCTGCGGATTATTGCGACCATCTGATCATGAAACGCTACTACTTGGTCAGATGAATAACGCATAAAAGCCAAACGATGGGCTGGGTTCGTTTCTGTCACGGCTTGAATAGGCAGCTCTATAGCGCTGAAATCATTATATTCCATCGACCAAAAAACATTGCCCCAAGCGGCATTTAAAGCATCAATGCTGCCATAACGTTCAGCGCACCAAGCCTGAAAACCAGTTTTCGCGGACACGGAACCACTGAGTGTCGTATCATGGCAACAAAGTTCGTTATCGGTTTGCCAGCCAACAATCGCAGGATTTTGTCCGTAACGTTTAACAAGTTTTTCAGTGATTGCCATCGCCTCGCAGCGATAAACTTCGCTAGAAAAATCATAATGCCTGCGGGAGCCGAAACCGCGTGTTTGGCCTGTTTCAACACTAACAGGTAATATGTCAGGACATTCATCAATTAACCATTTAGGAGGGGTAGCAGTGGGGGTACCGAAAACAATTTTTAAGCCTTCACTTGCCAGTGTATCAATCGCTTTATCCAACCAATCGAACCGAAAATCCCCGCGCCTTGGTTCAATCCGCGACCATGCGAATTCTCCGATACGAACATACTGCAAACCAAGTTCGCGCATCATTCGCGCGTCTTTTGCCCACTGCTCAGCTGGCCAGTGTTCCGGATAATAGCAAACGCCTAGCAATAAGACCTCCCTGACATTCTAATACACTCAAATTCTGTCACCCCTAGCCAGCGCGTCTCGCTTTCTTATTCTAATCAGCTCGCTAAAACTTGAATTTGACATATATTATTTATATGATTTATTGCTTCCTATGACCAACCTACTATCATATATACACCGCGTCAATAGCGCCAAGACACAATATCATCACTGTGATGCATTTGCAGAAGCTCGAATCTAAGATTATAACAATCGGAACTGCTTTCTAAGGCTATAGTCCGAAAGGAAGACGATATATGTCAAAAAAACACGCTAGCTTTATCACGCTGTATGGGGCAAGCAGCTGTATTATCTTTGATGTGCGATCCCATAATCCCGTTATTATATATTGGGGGACAAATTTATCGGTAACGGATGCGGAAACAATTGTAAAACTAACCGCGCGTCAAGAAGCACAAGCATCCCCAAGCGCCGAAAGCCCCCTATCCATATTGCCGACTTTTGGCTCTGGTTTTCTAGGCGCAAAGGGTATTGC
>JABABO010000281.1 GCA_014238195.1 Kordiimonadaceae bacterium
GAGAACCCAAAGCAGTGATTTTATGAGCTTGTAGTAATTGATAACATCTATCTGAAATTGATTTTCTAACAGACGCGCTAGCATTCCTAAATTATCCATGGCCCCAAACAAGCCATGCACCATGATCAAGGGCACCCCTTGTCCCGTAACACGGGTATGTAGTTTTATAGGCGTACTCATGAACACACCCTAACTTGGGAATGACCAAGTGGGCCGTGTCCTGCACCAAAATGTGGGGCCTTTTTTATCGCTTCATGAACAAAGGCATGGGCAATCCGAAAAGCATCGCTGAGCTTTGACCCTTTTGCAAGTGCCGCCGCTAAGGCACTGGCAAAGGTGCATCCGGTACCATGTGTGTGTTTCGTGTCAATGCGCGTTGTTTCCAGCATCATAGTGTCCTGTTTGGATAGCAACAGATCATAAAGTTTATCACCACACAAATGCCCCCCCTTAATAATCACTGCTTTTGCACCCATATCCAGCAGCTTTTGGCCCGCATCCCTCATATGGTCCTTGTGATTTATTGTCATGCCCGTTAACATTTCTGCTTCAGGAATATTCGGGGTCAAAACACTAGCGCGAGGGATCATCAACCGCTGCAGTAACTGGATGGCACCCTTATCCAACAAACAGTCCCCACTTGTGGCAATCATCACAGGGTCTACAATCACTTGTCCCTTAAAACAAGCGAGACTATCAACAACTGACTGGATCACAGCTGCATCTGCTAGCATTCCAATTTTAACCGTATCAGCCCCAATATCCGAGAGAACACAGTCGATTTGATCCGAAACAAGTTTGTTGGGGCAGACATGAATATCCGATACCCCTAAGCTATTTTGAACTGTGATCGCTGTTATGGCTGTTGCGGCATAAGCGCCTAGCATTGTAATCGTTTTAATATCAGCCTGAATTCCTGCACCGCCGCCACTATCCGAGCCTGCAATGACGAGCACCCGCCCATTTTCAATTGTTTGAGAACCGCTCAATGCGTGTATGCCTCGATTGCCATCATGACACGATCAACAATATTTTTAATTTGGCCTGCATCATCGCCTTCTGCCATCACACGGATCAAAGGTTCTGTCCCTGATTTTCTAATCACCAAACGGCCAATACCCTTTAGTTCGGTTTCAGCCGCTGCAATGACTTGTTGGACAGCAGCATCCTCTAGGGGGGTTCCCCCACTGAATCGCACATTTTGAAGAAGTTGCGGTACAGGCTCAAATTGTGCGCAAGCAACGCTTGCATGCTCGCCGCTTTCCTGAATTTCCGTTAAAACTTGCAATGCAGATACAAGACCATCGCCCGTTGTGGTAAAGTCGCTTAAAACAATATGGCCTGATTGCTCGCCGCCCACGTTAAAACCACCTTCGCGCATGCGTTCCACCACATAACGATCACCCACTTTTGTACGCACCAAACTTAGGCCATCTTTCGCTAAACAGCGTTCCAACCCAAGATTTGACATAACTGTTGTTACCAACCCACCCCCACGCAAAATGCCTCGCTTTGCCCAATTACGAGTGATCAAAGCCATAATCTGATCCCCGTCGATGATTTTGCCATTTTCATCACATAAAATTAGGCGGTCGGCATCACCGTCAAGCGCGATCCCTAAATCAGCACCATGTTCAACGACAAAGCTACACATTTCTTCGGGATGTGTTGACCCGCATTGTTCATTAATATTAAAACCATCGGGACTAACGCCCATCGCCATGACCTCAGCCCCCAGTTCCCACAGCACAGTTGGAGCCACTTTATATCCAGCACCATTGGCGCAGTCTACCACCACTTTCAAGCCATCAAACGTCACTCCAGCAGGTACGGTTGATTTTGCAAACTCAACATATCGACCACGGGCATCTTCCATGCGCTGTGCACTGCCAAGACCACCAGCATCTGCAAGGCTTGACAAATCCATATCATCAATCATGCTTTCTATCTCAAGCTCTTTACGGTCAGATAATTTATAGCCATCAGGACCAAAGAATTTAATACCATTATCATAATGCGGATTATGGCTTGCGGAAATCATAACACCAAGATCAGCGCGCAAGGATTTAACTAGCATAGCAATTGCAGGTGTGGGCATTGGCCCAACCATAATCACATCCATGCCAGAGGCCACAAAACCAGCCGCCAGAGCTGGTTCATACATATAGCCTGATCGTCGTGTATCCTTACCAATGACCACACGGTGTACATGATCACCACGAATAAATGCGCGGCCCGCAGCTAAGCCCACCCGCATAGCAACATCAGGGGTCATAGCACCCCTATTGACCCGCCCCCTAATGCCATCTGTGCCAAAGTATTTACGATTCATATAATGAACCCATCCTAAAATTCAAAGAATTGGAAATGACTTTACTCATTTTCGTATCGCTCGTCTATGGGGTCTATAGCGATAAACTCATGATTTCAGCAGAAAATACTTCTTAGGCACTAGCGAAAAGAGGCTGGCGTGTTAAAAGGCCAATAACACTGACACCTTCTGTGCTCTGATCCTAAAAAACATCCTTCACAGGCACAAAGGGCAGATTTTGATCATGCGCCACCGCTTCATATGTGACATGGCCCGCATGTACATTTAATCCTGCGGCCAAATGTTTATCAGCCGTTAAAGCTTTTTTCCAACCTTTATTAGCGATTGAGAGCGCAAAAGGCAGTGTGGCATTATTTAAGGCCAAAGTTGACGTCCGTGCGACCCCCCCTGGCATGTTCGCAACACAGTAATGCACAACATCATCGACGATATATGTCGGATCTTCATGTGTGGTGGCTTTAGATGTTTCAAAACACCCTCCTTGATCAATCGCCACATCAACCAGCACACTCCCCCGTGGCATTTGCTTGATCATGTCCCGTGTTACCAATTTTGGTGCCGCAGCCCC
>JABABO010000229.1 GCA_014238195.1 Kordiimonadaceae bacterium
CAGCTGCGGAGGCAGACGTCGCACCAGAATTTGGCTGGATTCTGCGCGGTGACCGTGGGCTGGCTTACAGCAATGCGCCGCCGCCAGGCAGCCAGATCACCGAGGGCACTTGGTGGGAAGAGGACTACACAGGCCCGCCCGAGGTTAGCGTTGGTGTGCGTGAAGCTGCTGGCCTTGGCTTGAAAATTGGCGACCAGATCACCATGAATATCTTGGGCCGTGACATCACTGCAACGGTACGCAGCCTGCGGGAGATCAATTGGGGCAGCTTTGGCTTTAACTTTGTTTTCATGTTCGACCCCAATACACTCAGCAAAGCCCCACATACCTATATGGCGACCTTAAAAGCAAGCGGCGCGGCGGAAAGTGAAGCCTATACAATGATCATCCGCGACTTTCCCAATGTCACCGCCATTCGCATGAAAGAAGTGATTTCCAGTGTGAACACGATGCTGGGCCAAGTTAACAAGGCAGTGCAAGCCACATCGATGGTCTCGATCATATCAGGTATATTAGTGCTGGCAGGTGCCATCGCCGCAGGGTTCAGACAACGGGTCTATGAAAGTGTGATTTTAAAAGTGGTTGGTGCGGTGCGCGGTCAAATACTGCGGGCTTATTTGGTGGAATATCTAATGATTGGCGCAGTCACTGCGGCCATTGCCTTAGGGCTGGGTAGCTTAGTGGGTTGGATTGTCGTGACCGAAGTTTGGGACATGGACTTTAAAATGCTGCCTATGCCTATGATCGTGACCATCGGTTCCGCCTTGTTCATCACTGTGTCTTTAGGGTTACTGAGCAGTGCGCGCGCATTGGCAGTCAAACCCAACGAAGTTTTACGCAGTGAATAAGGCTGCTGAATGGCAATAGTCGTGTTAATCGGATGAATAAACGCAATTGATATTGAAATTTCTAGGAAAAACCCTCATATTAATATAAATGCCTAATGAGTTTTTACTAAATTGGAGGATAAACATGGCGAACCGTTTTGAGACAGCCTACCGCGCATCACCAGCGGCTGGCACAACTGAATTTGATGCTGGGCTGCGGGCCTATATGCTGAAAGTCTATAATTATATGGCATCTGGTGTGCTGCTAACGGGCATTGTGGCCATGTTAGTCAGCCAAAGCCCTGTGTTACAAAGTGCGATTTTTGGTGGGCCACAAGCGTTTCTTGTGATGTTAGCGCCGTTTGCTTTCATCATGGTGATGAGCTTTGGCATTAACAAGCTTTCTGCAAGCGCCCTGCAAACCACCTTTTGGGCCTTTGCCGCTGTTATGGGCCTGTCGCTGAGCACGGTATTGCTGGCCTACACGGGCGAAAGCGTCGCGCGGACGTTCTTTATCACTGCGGCGTCCTTTGGTGCGCTCAGCCTTTATGGTTACACAACAAAGAAAGACCTATCAGGCATGGGAACCTTCCTGATGATGGGCGTGTTTGGTTTGATTATCGCGATGATCGTCAATATATTTTTAGGGTCCAGCATGATGCAATTTATCATCAGTGTTTTGGGCGTGTTGATTTTTGCGGGCCTGACCGCCTATGACACCCAAAAAATCAAGCACAGCTATGCGATGATGGCCAATGGTGAAATGATGCAAAAAGGCGCAATTATGGGGGCGCTTAACCTGTATCTTGATTTTGTCAACCTGTTCACCTTTTTGCTCAGCTTTTTGGGCAACCGTGAATGATTGATTGTTAATCTTTCAAGCATTTCAGAATAATCATGCGCGTAATAGAATTTGTTACGCGCATTTTTTTGTCTCAAATCCTTTGTGGGACCAGCCTTTAAACACCACCCTAATATGACAAGCTGAGGGTGTTCCCTGTTGGCTGATCTCAAATCAAAAGACCTAGCGTAGAAACTAAACTTAAAAATCGGTAAAAGCGGACACATTTTTGCCGATTTTTGCCTTTAAAAAAGCCTTTGATAAGCATATGACTAACGCAACATAAGCTTTTGCTTTTGTTCTTTAAGGTTATACAGGGCTTGACAGCACGATTCAGTCCTATAGTCTGTGCTTGAAAAATATTGCCATTTTAGGCAAAGATGATAATTTAGTGCATATATTACAAAACGTTAGATGCATATTACAAGGGGTTTATCATGACTGCGGATATTACTAACTCAGGCTCTGGTGCGGCAATATATATTGAAGATGGTTCAGCGGTTCAGGTTTTTAACGGGTTTCAAGTGACTGTACCTGATACAGGCTATACACAATTAATTTTCACCGTTACGAACATCAGCACGGATGGCACTGTTAACGGCGATAATGACACGATTGTTATCGGCGGCAAGTCAACCACGCTTGAAAATCTCAGCACGACAACGGGCGGCACAAACGGCACCGCAGCATCCGTCATATCAGGGACAACGGCAACAGTCACGCTCACATGGGCATCAGGTATTAGTGATGCTGAGCTGGCTAACATCATGATGTCACTGACTTACGCCCGCGCGGGTGATGACTTTTCTGGTGTAACTGAACCTGTTTTTACGATTACCAGTATAACCGATAATGCAAGTACCGAAACAGGACCATTCACTGATACCAGCCCTGATTCAACAATCAGCTTTACGGATGTTAATGATGCCCCCACGTTAACAACGGGGGAGGATGGTAGCGCTGATTTTTTCGAAGGTAATACTGACTTGTCTGTGTTTACTGGCACAGATGTTGATCTGGTTGAAACGACGGGTAACAATGTTGATGAACTTATCATCACTATTACAGGCGTTGAAGACGGAATCTTAGAATCGCTGACGATTGATGGTGCAGTCATTGAACTCGTATCACATGGGGATACAGACACCACCAATTTTGATAGCTACAATGTCTCAGGTGGCTCGACGACGACCATTACGCTTTCAGGCGGTGCCGTGACCGTAGCTGAACTGGTTACAATCATTGACGGCATCGCTTATAATAATGCCAGTCAAAACCCTACCACAGGCACCCGTACGGTTACAATCACCAGCATAACCGATGATGGCGGCACAGCTAATGGCGGCGTTGATACCACGGCACTGTCTGGCCAAAATGCGACAATAACGGTTACGGCGGTCAACGATGCCCCCACTTTAACGGCAACAGGTGATAGCCCCGCATACACTGAAAATGACGATCCCGTTAGTATATTCAGCGCTACAGATGCTGCTTTAGGCCCTCTTGCTTCCTCCATTGACAGCGAAGAGGTTGATGAGAATCAGAAAATCACAGAAGTTGAGATTGAGATCACAGGCGTTGAAGATGGCGATCAAGAAATTCTGAACATTGGCGGTAAGGACGTTGAACTTGTTGATGAGGAAAGTGGGTCAGCGTCAGGGGTGGCCTATGAGGTGGCGGTGACTGGTACGACAGCAACAATTACCATCACGGGCAGCGAAACGGCAACACAGATAGAAACCCTGATTGATGATCTTACCTATGAACATCTCAGCGACGCTCCTACTGCTGGCGCTCGCGTCGTTACCATTACCAGCATTACTGATGATGGTGGTACTGAGAATAGTGGTGATAATAATAGTGACCTGACTTTGACTTCAACAATTACTGTAACCGCTGTTACAGATGCGCCGTCACTGACAGGGGTGCAGGCGATTATCGCCCTAGATGAAGGGGAAGAAGTTAATCTATTCCCCGATGATGTCACAGTGACCGATGGGGATAGCAATACAAATATAGATATCACTTTCGCAGCGACTGACAGTGGGGTTCTATCAGGCGCTAATAGTGATGGCGTTACTGCTGTTGGTAGCGGGACAAGCACACTGACACTGAATGGGACTGCTGCCAACTTTACCACCTATTTTAAAACGGCCAGCAATGTTACATATCAAAATGATACTGACGACCTAACCACCGCAACGGTTACCATCGACACGGATGATAATGACACGCCAAATGGAATTGACACCCTTGCGGCTACGATTACCCTGAATTTCACAGGAACCGAAGACGCACCCACCATTTCTGGCCTTGCTGCCAATTTTACCGTAGATGAAGATGTCCATTCAGATGTTGATTTTGGCAATGATGTTCTCATATCCGACCCTGATACCACAGGTGATCTTACGGTTACCCTAACCGCTGCTGATGAGGATGCGATACTTGGTGCGTTCTCATCAGGGAATGTAACAGCAAGCGCCAATGATAATGTTGTAACCCTGACAGGGACTGCGGCTGATTTGAGCGCTTATTTTGATACTGAGAGTAATATTCAGTACCTCACCAGCCCTGATAATACAACACCCGACACCATTACCATCGGCTTGAATGATAGCGAAGGCGGCGTAGACATTGCAGCCGCAACGGTTATTGTTAATATCGACGATACATCAGGTCGCCCTGATTTTACGGGTGGGGCGTATCTGGACTTGGTCAGCGGCGATGAAACCTTTGTCGCTGAAACGGTGCAAACCCTATTTGGCAGCTTATATCAAGATGAAGACAGCGATAGTTTCCTTGGAATATTGATTTTAGGGTACCATTCAACCGACGATCAAGGTGTGTGGGAATATAGTATTGATAGTGGTGTCACTTGGCTTGAAATTGGTCGACGCAGCGAAAATAATGCCTTGTTCCTTGATACATTAGATTTGGTTCGTTTTGTTCCCGCGGATGGCCATACTGGCGCGGCTGGAGCGCGTGAAGTACGGGCGGTAGATGATAGTGCAGTTAGTGATCCAGTCAGCGGGGATATCATCAACATTAATAATTCCGATGATAACATCGGCACAACGATTTATGCCTTAGGGTATGGTAGCAAATCGGGTTTTGTCAATGATCCCAATTATGTGCCAGGCAGCAATACGGGTAACAACAATTCCTCAGATGATGATGACGACGATGATGACGACGATGATGCTGATGATGCTGATGACACTGTAGACGCTGGCGACACTGTTGATGCTGGTGATGGCGCAATACGCGGCACAACAGGGGATGATGACCTTTCAGGCACCTCAGGCGCTGACACCATTTACCCAGGGCCTGATGATGAAGGCGATGACACCATCGACGCGGGTGCGGGGAATGACCTGATCGGCGGCGGTGCTGGTAACGACAGCATCGATGCGGGCGCTGGCGAGGATCTGGTGTTCGGCGATGCTGGTAATGACACAATCAATGCCAGCGATGGTGACACGGGCAATTCAACTGTCTGGGCCAGCAATGGTGATGATATCATTACCTCGGCTGGTGGTGACGACAGGCTGGGCGGCGGTGAAGGCAATGATACCATCTCCTCTGGTGGTGGGAACGATGCCTTGTTCGGTGGTGCCACTGGCAATGATAGCCTGTCTGCTGGCGCTGGTGATGATACCATCTATGCCAACAGTGGGGATGACATCATTGATGGCAGTTCGGGCAGCGATCAAATTTATGGTGGTTCTGGTAAGGACACTATTGATGCTGGGTCTGGTTCCGACACGGTTTGGGGCGACGCTGATAATGATATTATCACATCAGGCTCTGGCAGTGATGTATTGGTCTTTGCAAGTGGTCACGGTGATGACTGGATCACCGATTTTGACCACCGTGTTGATACATTGGACCTGAGCGGCACGACAACGAATTTCACCAGCGTGGCCGATGTTGTGGCCGCTTCGGAAGATACAACACTGGCAAATAAAGACGGTGTGTTTATTCGAACAGGCGGCGGCGATACGATCTTTTTAGAAGGTCTGGAACTCACCGACTTCAGTATCGGCGTGTTCATTTTTGAGCAGTCCTAAAAATACCACAGGAACAAAAGAAACGGGCTTTGCTGGCCCGTTTTTTATTAAACTCCCTTAATATAGCCAAATGCGGTGAATATTGATCACCACAATTGGCTATAAGTCTTCGTGTCGGTTCGACTTATCAATAAATAATGAAATCATTATTCATTGGTCTCGCTATATAAAGTCTGATACCCTTTGCCTGAACCATGAGGGAAATTATGCCCATTCGGTAAAAATGGCTTAGCGAATTTCCGTTATTTGATCAGTATTTGGTGATTTTCACATGGCTGAAACGCTTGCTGTATGGCGCTTTGCGCGACTTATTTGATTAAGCATAAAAACTGGCACACGCCCTGCAATGAAGTGATCAAACCAAATAACGGAGCACACCCATGCAACAGCCATTGCCTTTTGATACATCAATTTATTATTCCTATGTCGCTGATAACATGCTGAAAAATTTGGGCGAAAAAGCCTTGATCTATGCGGATGAAGCCCTTGTGAAAATGCGGTCACTGGGCGATGATGAAGGCTTAGATATATGGATGAATATCCATGAGCACCTCACGATCAAGGCATGCAGTAAATTGCGACCAGCACATATAACGGTGCATTAAAATTTCGGGTCATCTGGGCTTGTATAGCGAGACCAATGAATAATGAGATCATTATTTATTGATAAGTCGAACCGATACAAAGACTTATAGCCAAATAAGGTGATCAATATTCACCGCATTTGGCTATATGATCTGTTTTCTGTTAAAAGCACATTGCGTTAACCCACTGTTGAGGGTTATTGAATATGCTACACAGATAAACAGATTGAGCGAGCAGTATGAGTTTAGAGAAAAACTTAGCGGCCTATGACACACAATTAGACACAACGGGACTATTGTGCCCGATGCCTGTGTTGCGGGCGCGGCGTAAGTTATCTGAACTTTCAGAAGGTACAATATTGCAGGTTATTGCCAGCGATGAAGCCTCGATCCATGATATGCCAGCCTTTTGCCATATGGCAGGCCATCATTTGATTTTTGCAGCCGAAGAAGGCGGTATATATTATTTTAATATCCGCACAGGCGTGACCAAAGAAACGAAAGCAGACTAAGCTTATTTACTTTTTCCCGCCCAGCACACCCGCTAACCAACCCGCGACTAACGCAATAAAGACGGCAAAAAGCCCATACAGAAACGGCGAATTATGCGCAAAAGTATAAACCGCGCGCTCGAAGCCTTCTTTATCGACTTCTAATGTGATCCTGTCACGCGCTAATTGCTGACCATTTTTAAAGACATAAGCATCAACGCTAAATTCCCCCACCGGCACATTTGCAGGCAGGCGCACATTGGTGCGGAACAGTCCTTCGCCAATTATGATGACGGTGTCTTGTTCTTGTCGGTACAGCTCTTGCTGGGTTCGTAAGCGGTTTAAGGCATCTTTGTAGCTGGCAAGGTCTTGGCCTGCTGTCTCTCGCCCATCGGTAAATAAAGATAAATTGTTAAACCCAATCCCTGCGGCATGAAAAGCTTCGCCAGCCGCGATGTCCTTTAATGGGCGTGATGCCGCAACGGCATAATACCCTGGCACAGACGGAAATGTCAGCGATTCACGGTTTACCCAAATGGGGCCTACCTTTTCTTTCATGCGCACCACAGCCGTGTCCTCAGGGCCTTTGACAACAATCACGACATCGAAATCATCGTCTTCTACAGCCACACCGTCCACCGTTAAATTATGGCCAACAGCCCCAAATAAAATCAGATCAGCCCCGTCAAAGCTGTAGCGTATACCGATACGTTTTTCTGAAAGGTCTGTTACAAGCGCTTGAGCCGCTGACGCAAAAACAAGCACAGAAGCAAGCACAGAAAACACAGCAACAAACGCACGAAGATATTTGCGGGACCACACCATCAATGGGACACCCCACCAAGGGCACCAGTGACGCTGAACAATTCTTCTGGCTCAAACACCAAACCAAGCGCCATTTTAATACAGACCAAAAGCACCATAAGGGCCAGAAGCGCGCGCAGGGTCTCCCCTTTTAACTTAAAGCCAAAACGTGCGCCGATTTGCGCCCCGACAACAGCCCCAAATAATAATAAAACAGCCAGAAAAATATCGACCGTCTGCGTATTCACACTGTGGAAAATAGTTGTCAGCGCCGTAACAAAGATAATCTGAAATAAACTGGTGCCGACCACGACATTTGTCGGCATACCCAATAAATAGATCATCGCAGGCACCATCACAAAGCCACCACCAACCCCCATAATAGCAGACAGGACCCCCACAAACATACCAATCGCCAGCGGTAATAAGGCCGAAATATAAAGTCGTGATTTTTTAAACCGCATTTTTAGCGGCAGAGCATGAATCCAAGCTTTATGACGGTCTTCACGGGGTTTTGGTGTGGGAAAAATCCCTGCACGCGCCCGCAGTATGGCCCGCACGCTTTCCCAAAACATCAAGCCACCGACCGAGCCTAAAAATAACACATACATTAAGCTGATCATCAAATCAACCTGCCCAAGCGACCGCAAATACGTAAAGACCTGCGCGCCAAAAAAAGACCCAACAGCGCCGCCCGCGATAAGCACAGCCCCCATTTTAACGTCAACACCTTGCCGTCGCCAATGTGCGAGAGCGCCTGAGACGCTAGCAGCGGTAATTTCATTGGATTCGGTTGCCACAGCAACAGCTGGCGAAACCCCAGCAAAAATAAGTAGCGGAGTCATTAAAAAGCCACCCCCCACACCAAACATACCAGACAAAAAACCGACCGCCGCACCCATGCCGATGACTAAAAAGACATCCATGGAAAGTTCAGCAATGGGCAGATATAAAGGCATATGGCTACACTAACGGACCATCTTAATAAAAACAATTTTTATTTAGATTTTAACAATGCGAGTAAGACTATCAAAATCAACAGGCTGCCAGCCACCCATTGCAATTGAGGGGAATGCTGATCGTCATGGGGCAATCCCCCCATATTTTAAAGGTTTTCAACAGTAGAATTTTCTGGTCAGCCTGACGCACTGGAATTGCGCGGCTGGATTCCGACACTCAACGGTATGACGTTTGTAGTTGCTATTAAGCACACTTAAACAATGATGCTCTTTTCTTTTATCTTTTTCAAAACTATATCATATAGCGAGACCAATGAATAATGATTTCATTATTTATTGATAAGTCGAACCGACACAAAAGCGAGACCAATGAATAATGATCTTATCGTTCATTGATAAGTCGAACCGACATAAATACTTATAGCCAAATAAGGTGATTAAAATTCACTGCATTTGGCTATAAGATCAGAAACTATGTTTTAAACCGCGTGTGCCTGATGTATTTTTGGTGCGTGAAACAACAGTAGAATATGAGCCGCTTGTGACGATTATTAAAGCCGTTTTAGGGCCAACCAACACGGGTAAAACCTATTTTGCCGTTGACCGTATGCTCAGCTACCCCACAGGTATGATGGGCTTTCCCCTGCGATTGCTGGCGCGGGAAGTGTATGACCGCGTTGTCCGCGTTAAAGGGGTGCGCAATGTCGCGCTGCTCACGGGGGAAGAATATATCGTTCCTGAAACTGCGCGTTATTTTCTGTGCACGGCAGAGGCCATGCCCCGTATGGGCCTTGCTGCTGGCAAGGCAATGGATTTTATCGCGGTGGACGAAATTCAAATGGCCGCAGACACTGCACGCGGGCATGTGTTCACCGAACATTTGCTATCCAGCCGTGGCACCCATGAAACACTGTTCATGGGCGCGGAAACAATGGCACCGCTCATTCGAAAACTGATACCCGAAGCCACCTTTGACCACCGCCCACGCTTTTCAAAGCTGAGCTACATAAAGCCGATGAAACTGGGCCGACTGCCAAGGCGCAGTGCCGTAATAGGTTTTTCCGCAGCCGATGTTTACGGCCTTGCGGAGCTGATGCGCCGCCAAAAAGGGGGCGCGGCGATTGTTATGGGTTCGCTTAGCCCGCGCACACGCAATGCACAGGTTGACCTGTTTCAAAGCGGCGAGGTGGATTATCTGATTGCCACAGATGCCATCGGTATGGGGCTGAATATGGATGTGAACCATATTGCATTTTCTGAGCTGAGCAAATTTGACGGGCGCAATTTTCGCGGATTAACCGCCAGCGAAGCGGCACAAATCGCGGGGCGTGCTGGGCGCTATAAGCGCGATGGCACCTTTTCAACATTATCTGGTATGGACACTATGGACCCGATGATGGTAGCACAAATCGAAGATCATAGTTTTGAGACGGTAAAACGAATCAACTGGCGCAACAGCAAATTAAATTTTTCCAGCGTAAAAAGCCTGATAGCATCCCTTGAAATGCACACGGCTATTGACGGCCTATTCCGCCAAACTGGCGCGTTAGATATGCAAGCCCTAAAAGCACTGGCCGGCGACAGCGAAATAACGGCTTTAGCCACTTCAAAACAAGCGATAGAGCGGCTTTGGGCCGTGTCACAAGTCCCAGATTTTAGGCAAATTTCGCTAGCGGATCATGTGACTTTACAAAAAAAACTATATATGGATTTGATGGGGCCAAGGGGCACGATTGATCATGACTTTGTTCATAATCAAGTCAAGCGACTTGACAATACGAGCGGTGACATAGATACCTTGGCGCAAAGATTGGCAAGCATTCGTGTCTGGACCTATGTTTCACACCGTGCTAACTGGCTATCTGATGCGGCCCACTGGGCCCATGTCACGCGGAGTGTCGAGGATAAATTATCCGATGCTCTGCACGAAAAATTAACCCAGCGATTTGTGGACCGCCGAACGGCTGTTCTCATGCGCTCGCTCAGGCAAAGGGACGCACTCAGCGTGAGCATAGACCAAGAGACAAATACCGTCAGTGTCGAAGGACACGAGATCGGCGAGCTACAGGGCTTTTCTTTCAAAGTGGAAGCAGGCGCTGCCCGTGATGACCAAAAAACACTCAAAGCTGCCGCCGAAAGCAGCTTAAAGGCGGAAATTTTACGCCGTGCGAAACTGTTTTGCAATGTGGGTGCCAAAACCTTAGAAATAGATTTCAGCAAGAGTGTGGCGCATCCACGGTTGGCGTGGGAAGGCAATGTTTTTGCAAGTCTGCGTGATACGGGTGCTTTGTTTGCCCCGCGTGTAAAGCTGCATGAAGATACATTGCTGCACAGCGACACGGCGGAGCTCGTGCGTGAAAAAGCGCAAGACTGGCTTGACACCCGTGTAGCAGAAAAGCTGGGGCCGTTGATTAAATTAGCCCAAGAACTGAACGGTGACATCGAAACCCCAGAAGGCGAAGCGGCTTTATCAGGCTTAACGCGGGGTGTTGCCTTCCAAATTTTAGAAAATTTTGGCGCTATGAGCCGCGCTGATCTGGACCGTGACCTGCGTCAACTTGATCAAGAAGCCCGCAAAGGACTGCGGCGTTTTGGTGTACGCATTGGCGCAATTGGTGTTTACATCCCCCATATTCTAAAACCCCACGCTACGGAACTACGTTTATTTATGTGGGCGCAGAAAAACAACATTGAAGACCTGCCCACCATTCCGACACCTGGAATGGTGTGGGCTGATCTGCCTGAGGGTATGGATGCAGCCAATGTGCGTCAGTTTTATGCCTTAGCTGGGTTCCAGATTTGTGGTAAAAAAGCCGTGCGTATGGATATGGTAGAACGTCTTGCCGATGCAGTGCGACCCCTTGGGCAGGGCGGTAGTGAGTTTGAAGTCACCCCCGAAATTATGGGCCTTGTTGGTTTGTCCGGTGAAGCCTTCTCAGATGTGATGAAATCCATTGGGTATAGCTTCGAAAAGCGGATGGTTGACGCTGCAAAGCCAGAAACCCCAAAGCCAGAAACCGCTAAGCCTGAAACCGCAACGCCAGAAACTGCAACGCCAGAAACGCTTTCATCCGATGAAACAGCAACAGCGAAC
>JABABO010000157.1 GCA_014238195.1 Kordiimonadaceae bacterium
ATGTTCAACTAGCCAGGCACTACACTGCGCGCACTCAAACCGATGCCCACAGGCACGGCATAATGTGAGCGGGGCATAGCCACGTCTGTTCAAAAAAAGCATCACTTGTTCACCGCGACCGAGCGTTGCAGACATAGCATTTATTAATGTGCCAGATAACCAGCGCGTTGATGGCAGACCTGCTGCACGCATATCAATGGCCCTAATATCAGGCAGCTGCGCGCCACCGTGACGCTGACGCAAGATCAAATGCTGATAGCGCCCTTGCTGGGCGTTGTGTAAGCTCTCAAGCGCTGGGGTGGCGCTGGCTAGAACAATCGGGCAGCTCGCCAGCTTGGCCCGCACCACCGCCATATCGCGGGCATGATAAATCACGCCATCTTCTTGCTTGTATGAAGGATCGTGTTCTTCATCCACCACAATGAAAGACAAATGCTTATATGGTAAAAACAAGGCCGAGCGCGCACCAACAATGACCCGCGCTTCACCCTGAGATACCCCGCGCCAAGTGCGGCGGCGCTCAGTTTGCGAAAGCTCAGAATGCCACAGGGCAGGCTTTACACCGAATCGCTCCTTAAAACGGGTTAACCACTGTGATGTTAAGGCTATTTCTGGCACCAGCACTAAAACTTGCGCTTCTGGCTTTTTAAGGGCAGCGACAAGCCCTTCAAAATAAACCTCGGTTTTGCCAGACCCTGTTACACCGTCTAACAAGAACGGCTGAAAGCCGCCTGCATCGACTGCCTGCTTCAAAGCTTCGGCTGCGGTTGATTGCTCGGGTGATAAAATTGGATGGTTCTGTGATGTGTCTGGGGATTTAAAAGGTTGGTCACGCCCCACCATAACAGGGATCAAACCACCCGCTTTTTCTAGCCCACGCACGACAGCGATGCCGACACCAGCGCCAGAAGCAATATCAGAAGCAATATCAGAAGCAATATCAGAAGCAATATCAGAAGCAATATCACTTGCACCATAAGCCCCTATGTGAGCGCTATTTGAGGGCATCAAACTGGATAGATACTTAATCACTCGGCGGCGCTCAGGCGTGATGCGTAAATCATCTGGGATTTGCGGGGCTAATTGTAAATGTTTTTTTGGCTTAGCGCCAAGCATGGTCGCAATATTTGCTAAACACATTTTTAAAACCGCCCCCCGTGTACTGACTGTATAATCTGCTACCCAATCGACTAGCGTCATAAGTTCCTGTGACATAGGGGGCAGGTCAAAGACACGAGTAACGGGTTTTAGTTTTTCAAAAGCGATTTGCTTTTGTTGACCTACTCTCACATCCCAAACCACACCAACAAGTTTGCGCCCAGCTAGCGGCACTTCAACGAATGTACCTATTGTTGGTAAAGATTCCCCGTCATGCCATGCATAATCAAGCGGACCTGCTAAATTCCCTTGAAACGGCACTGGCACCAGCACTTTCACACGTTGCTCGACCAAAGGAAAAAGCGATTCGCTATTTTGTGCTTCTTCCATCATCGCAGACTTATGTTTTCTATGTGCTTAGCCATACATAAGGGATGGCATTTTTTGTGCGCCGCTTCAAAGAAAATATCATGTTTACAACAAACTTGTTTAACAAGTCACACCCGCTATGTTGTTTGCTACTTGCATAAGCTGCCAATCTTAGCTAGTCAGACGGCATTGGACACCATCGCATAAGGAGCCGCACTGATGAAATTCTTCCTTGATACTGCAAATATTGATGAAATCCGTGAAGCGAATGCCACTGGCTTGCTGGACGGCGTCACGACAAACCCATCCTTGATCAAAAAATCTGGTCGTGACTTTTTTGAAGTGATCGCCGAAATCGCCGATGAGGTTAAGGGCCCCGTTTCTGCGGAAACCACAGCACCTGACCATGAAACCATGCTAAAAGAAGGCCTGAAATGTGCAGCGATCGCTGATAATATCGCTGTCAAAGTACCGCTTACGATGGAAGGCCTGAAAACATGTAAAGCCCTACGCGCCAAAGACATTATGGTCAATGTTACGCTTTGTTTTTCTGCAAACCAAGCCCTGCTTGCTGCAAAGGCTGGGGCGACATTCATTAGCCCGTTTGTAGGTCGCCACGACGATGTTGGTTTCAACGGTATGGAACTGATCGAAGATATTCGTATCATTTATGACAATTACGGTTTTGATACTGAAATTCTGGTTGCCAGTGTTCGCCATCCCACACATGTTTTAGAAAGCGCCCGTATTGGTGCGGACGTTGCGACAATGCCTTGGGATGCGATGCAAAAACTATTTAAGCATCCCCTTACGGATAGTGGTCTTGCAGGTTTTGATAAAGATTGGGCTGCGACAGGCTTTTCAATCCTTTAGAAAGTTTGAATCACTTTGCGGTTTCCACCCACGTCACATGGCCCATTTTGCGGCCCTTTCGTGGGTGTTTTTTGCCATAGTGATGATAATGGACTTTTGGGTCATTAAAGTACTTTTCAAAATCTAAAATATCGCTACCCAGTAAATTTTTCATGGTGATAGTACCAAGCGCATCCGTCGGACCTAGCGGTAAACCGCATATAGCCCGCACATGTTGCTCAAACTGGCTTGTTTCTGCCCCCTCGATAGTCCAATGTCCACTATTATGAACGCGCGGCGCAAGCTCGTTCACTGTAACAGTCCCCGTTGCGTCAGAAATAAACATTTCAACCGTTAAAACCCCAATATAATCAAGGGCATTGGCAATTTTTGTCGCCATAATTTTGGCTTTGGCTTCCACAATAGTTTTCACATTGGCAGGCACTGTAGTTGTCGCTAAAATATGGTTTGTATGTACATTCTCAGCAATAGGAAAAGCAGCCACATCACCCGATTTTGCACGGGCAACAATAGCGCTGATTTCTCGGTCAAAAGTCACGAAGCCTTCCAAAATAGCATCAGCGCCCTTGGTAACATCCATGACGTCATCAATGTTTTCACGGTTTTTAATTAGGGCTTGACCCTTGCCATCATACCCCATACGCCGCGTTTTCGCGACAGCCGGCTTGCCGATTTTCTGAACAGCGCTGCGCAATTCATCTAACGTTGCAAAAGGTGCAAAAGGCGCTGTCGTGATATGATGCTGATTTAAAAATGTTTTCTCGCTCAAACGATCTTGGCTTACTTCAAGGGCACGTGCCCCAGGTCGCAGCGGGGCATATTGTGCTACAATTTTAGCGGTTTGTGCAGGTACATTTTCAAATTCATAGGTCACAACATCAACGGCCTTAGCGAACAAGGCTAAGCGTGTTTCATCGTCGTAAGCCGCCACTGTGTAGGCATTTGCGACTTGAAATGCTGGGCTATTTTCTTCAGGACAATAGATATGGCATTTATATCCAAGTTTAGCGGCAGCAAGGGCAATCATACGACCTAATTGCCCACCGCCTAAAATACCAATAGTACCGCCAGGGGCTATCATATCAGTAGCAGAACAGGTTGCTGACTTGGGTACATCAGTCATTGTGGAAGCCTTTTAAAGTATTACGCTGAATGTGCATTATTCATCTACTGGCTCATCAGCAATACTGGCTGTTTGTTCTGCACGGAAATCATCAAGTTTACTTGCAACACGATCATCCATCAAGGCAATGACACTGCCAGCAAGTAAACCAGAATTTTTAGCCCCCGCAGTGCCAATCGCGAGCGTACCAACAGGGATTCCGCCTGGCATTTGCACAATGGATAGTAAGCTGTCCTGACCCGATAACATACTGCTTTTTACTGGCACCCCAAACACGGGAAGCGGTGTCATCGCGGCAGCCATACCTGGCAAATGGGCAGCCCCCCCAGCGCCTGCGATAATACATTTTAGGCCGCGCGCTTTTGCAGCTTTGGCATATTCATACAGACGGTCTGGTGTGCGGTGTGCCGATATTATTTTTGATTCGTAAGGAACACCAAGGGTTTCCAGTGCTTCGGCTGCGTGTTTCATAGTTGGCCAATCGGACTGGCTACCCATAATAATACCTACAAGAGGTTGCTGCTGGCTCATGAAACTTTACCCATTTTTATGCTTATAATCTTAAGGGGCCGCATTATAGGCACGAAAAACCTTCGCGCAAGCCCGATAATTCATTGCTTTTAGTGCAATGCTATTAACTCTTTGGAAATCATAAGTTAATATAAATATTGAGATAAGCAATGCGCAGTGCCATGCTAAACATATAAAACGCATGGACTAAGACATAATCAAGCTAGGGTTAACCAACAAGTGCAAGGATTAATCAAACAGTGAAGGTAACAGGCACACCTGGTGTTATACGCCCACAGCAAACAGGCCCTGTTCGCAAAACTGGGTCTGTCAGCAAGGCTGCAAACGCCTATACCCCCCGTAACATTGATGACACAATACAGGTGCAAGGGATACCGCAGGAAGAATTAACTCCCCGCGTTCATCAAGCGATTATGAATTTGATGCAAGAAGTGGAAACCCTGCGTCACGACCTTGAAAACACCCGCAGTCGATTACGCGAAGCCGAAGACCTAGCCGACATGGACAGTTTACTGCCTGTCCCTAATCGCCGAGCTTTTGTGCGTGAATTAAATCGTATGATCAGTTTTGCCCAGCGTTATGGTACCCCTTCAACACTGGTGTTCATTGATATGAACGACATGAAGCTGATCAACGATAAATTAGGTCATGACGCTGGTGATAAAGCGCTTTTGCATGTTGCACGATTATTAAGCGATAACATTCGTGGCACCGACATTGCTGCCCGCCTTGGCGGTGATGAATTTGGTGTTTTACTGGCACAGGCAGATGAAACGATCGGACAAGAAAAAGCGAAGGCGCTTACTGACAAAGTGATGCAAGCGCCTTTCGTGTATAATGACGAATCGATGAATATTCACTTGGCTTACGGGGCATATACTTTTCGGGGTGATGCGAAACCATCAGAAGCCTTAGACCGCGCCGACAAAGCCATGTATGAAAACAAGCAGGGCATGAAGGGTGAAAATAACGTGCGCTAAAACGGGTTTCTTCCAGCCATAACAGTCAACCATCACACTATATCTAAGCCATCATATCTGGGTCTAAGCAATAATATCTGGCACTAACATACTTTCTAGCCTGCTGATTTGATCCTTTAATCGAAGTTTACGTTTCTTCATGCGCTGCAACTGCATCATGTTAATATGAGCACTGTCTTGCAGGGCAGTGATAGCACTATCAAGATCACGGTGTTCGGTCATCAAATGTTCTAACTTCGCCCTTAAAGAATCGCTATCGGGGGCTATATCAGTATGTTCAGTCATAGGCTTACCTTCAATGTTCCAATCCATACTAAATCCATTGCATGACAGTATAGCATGATGGATAATATCGGCAAAGGACAAGCCATGAAATCCACAAAAACAACTCCCAAACCCAATAATCCGAAACCGACTATTCCGAAACCCAGCCCACATGAATTTTGGCACTATTGTGTATCCGTATATAATCCAGACGCAGAAAAGCTTTTGCTATGCGCACAAGACACCTTAAGCGCAGACATCAATCTATTACTGCTGTTGAAATGGGCGTGGGCTCACGGCGCTGAGATTAGGGATCAATTACCTGCTATTGAACAGGTATCGATGCAATGGCACCCCAAATTACAGGCCATTCGTGACAAGCGAAGTGCCACCAAAACGTCGCCAGCCTATGCACAGATTAAAGCTGATGAACTTGCACTAGAAAAGCAAGCACAAGCAGCCTTGCTAGCCTGCTTACCAGATACGTTACCTGTTTCCTTGCCGCTTGGCTCAAGCCCCTTACTCAGCAGCTATCTTAGTTGCCAGGAAAGTTGCATTGACCCCAAGTTGAGAAAGCTAATAGAACCGAAAGATATGTAAGTGTTTCGAGTCTATAGTCTACCCTTATTTCTGCTCAACAACTGATGTTAAAAAAGGCTAATAAGGCCTAAAAATAAGAAAATAGTACCATAACGTTACTTTTTGCGTGACATGCTGGGTTTTTTTTGATCAACTGAATGCCTGTGTGGATCAAACCCTGTTCTGGGTATTAGCCGATTGGGGATGAAACTTGCTTTTATAGCATTATAGATCCAGCACGGGTTAAGAATTAATCTAGAAGGAGACCTACTTATGAGCATCCAAATGCATGTCAAATCACTTAGCGCCAAACATGCTAAATTAGAGGACGTTATCTCCACCGAAGAACATCGGCCCATTCCAGATACCATGCGATTATCGACGCTCAAAAAACAAAAGCTCAAGATCAAAGAAGAAATCAACCAGCTACAGCCAAGGCATTGACTTAGGTAAAAGATAAAAAGACCAAAGAACGATCTTCGCTTGGTGTGGAACTTGATTTAGCCGCTTGCGCTATTTGGCCTCTATGGCTTCGATGAGCAACTTTTCAGAATGCGATTATGTACCCTGAAGCAATTTCAGGGTACAGATTATTGAAAGTCTTGCGACGTCAATGAACCTAAGATTTACCGAACACGCTTTCGGCTGTTGGCTCATCATCGGCGACACGTTTAGTCTTTTCCTTTAATGGCGGAAGTTCTGGTGCCATCTCAACTTCTACAATGATTTCTGGCTCCTTAATTTCACCTTTTTCAAGCAATTTTGCCCGACGTGCAGACGCAGCTTTGACCACCTCATCAAGTTCTGATTGACGGCAAAGACCTAACCCAACAGGGTCCTGTGCGCGAATATTAGTGCTATTCCAGTGGCTGCGATCACGAATAGCAGATATTGTCGGCTTCGTTGTTCCCACCAAACGACTGATTTGCAAGTCAGATAGCTCTGGATGATTACGCACTAACCAAGCAATGGCATCTGGTTTATCTTGCCGCTTAGAAACAGGGGTATAGCGTGGCCCTTTTGTACGGGCGCGTGCTTCTACGTCATGGTGTTTGATTTGTAGTGCCGCTTTTGGGTCTGCTTCGCAGCGTTTCAGCTCAGCGGGTTCCAATTGACCATTCATTGTCGGATCTTGACCAACCATATTGGCACCAATCGTACCATCTGCCACACCTTGAACCTCTAGCTCATGCAAACCACAAAAAGCTGCAATTTGCTTAAATGTTAGGCCCGTATTATCAACGAGCCAAACAGCAGTTGCCATCGGCATTAAAGGCTGTGTCATGTATTATTTCCTTAAAATATAGCTTCCCCGTTCTGATAAAACGGGTGTATCCCTGATTTATCAGCCTCATTTCATTTGATCATCATGATAAAAAAGAAAGAGGAGAAGAAACAATTGTTTCTGACAAGTTCATGCTTATCACCTTAATCCCCGTTTGTCACCCTTTGATTAGCTTTATTGGTCAAGATTTAAAACCAATTTCCCCATATGATGACTGGCTTCCATATCTGTGTGGGCCTTCGCTGCTTCAGAAAGACTATATGTCTGGTGCAACAAGGGCCTCACACGACCATCGCTTATAAGCGGCCAAACATGGCGGTGTAATTCAGCCGCGACAGCTGCTTTAAAAGTCGTACTGCGCGCACGTAGCGTACTGCCCGTAAACGTCAGACGTTTTAGCATGATAGGCAGCATATTAAAATCAGTCACCACAGGGCCATGCAAAAAAGCAATGCTCACATGCCGGCCATCCATAGCCATACACTGTATATTACGAGGAATATAATCACCCCCCACCATGTCCAAAACTACATTGACCCCTGCCCCATTAGTGAATTTATCGACAGCTGCAACAAAATCTTCTTCGCGGTAATTTACCGTCAGATCAGCACCAATATTTTTACAAAAATCTGCTTTTTCTTGACTGCCTACTGTTGTAATCACCGACACCCCAAATACATTGGCTAACTGAATAGCCGTTGATCCAATGCCGCTGGACCCACCATGCACTAGTAATGTTTCGCCTTGGTCAAGATAGGCCCGTTCAAAAACATTCGACCAAACGGTAAAAAAAGTTTCTGGAAGGCTTGCAGCCTCAGTGTACGATAATCCAGCAGGTATGGGTAAAACACTCCCAGTGTGGGCGGTCGCATATTCAGCATACCCACCACCAGCGATCAAGGCACACACTTTGTCACCAACTTGGTGGTCTGCTACAATATCACCAACAGCAATAATATCACCAGCAACCTCAAGCCCGGGAATATCACTGGCCCCAGCTGGCGCAGGGTACAAGCCTTTGCGTTGCACACAGTCTGGTCTGTTAACACCAGCAGCGCGGACTTTGATTAACACTTCGTCGTCATTGGGTTTTGGGATATCACGCAAAGCCAACTGCAACACATCAGGACCGCCTGGTGTTGTGATTTCAACCGCTTGCATTTTCTTTTTGCCTGTTTGCATGACATTCTCCCTCGTGACTGTTATAAATATGTACACACGTTTGTAAATGGTCAATCCTTTGCAACGGATGTGATCACATCTGGGAGTTATATTAGGAGGGCCATGATGAATTTTGATGATGCACCTGTGAAAAAAGACACACCCTTAACGGCGGTTGAGACAGAAGATTTATCGACTATCTCTATCGATGAATTGCAAGACCGTGTGACACGCCTAGCCCAAGAAATCACCAGAACTAAGGCTGAAATTAACGCCAAAGGGTCTTCCCGCACAACAGCAGAAGCCTTTTTCAATTAAGCGCCTTGGATTGGTTCAAATGCGAATCAAGGCGCGCGGAAACCGCACGCCATTATTATTTTTTGAAGCAATGTCAACAGGTGCTTAAGCAGCTGCCTGGGTCTCCGATTTTTCGGCTTCAATGGTTTTCGGGCCTGAATGCCCACCATTTGAGCCCACATCATTAATCGAAATATGACGTGGTTTCTTATGATCTGGGATCACACGCTTTAGATCGACACTTAACAGGCCATTTTCAATGATTGCTTCACCAACTTCAATGGTATCCGCTAATTCAAAGCGACGCTCAAAAGCGCGCTTTGCAATCCCGCGGTGAATGAAGCTGCGCTCCTCGCTGGATGGGTTTGCTTTGCCAATCAGCAATAACGTGCCATCTTCCAACGTGACATTCAGTTCGCCAATAGTAAATCCTGCAACAGCCATGGTAATGCGATAGTCATCCTCGCTGACTTTTTCAATATTATAGGGTGGATAGGCATCACGGCCATCATTTTCACCTGTTAAAGCCGAATCGAGCATTTGGTTTAAATGGTCAAATCCAACCGAACTTCTAAGGAGTGGGGAAAGGTCAAAACGTCTCATATCATGTGTCCTTCTCTAAGCGACAAAATCATTATGCTTGCCAATGCGGCCAAGCGGTTTACAGCAGCCCTGCCTTTGCAGCAACTACAGTATTGATATGGGACGGTTACAAATATCCTTCAAGACTATCCGTGTGAAAAATTTAATACCCCTGAAAACCATAAAGAAAAAAAAGAGCGATCAAATCAGAACGCTCTTATTAAATTCGCTTAAATTTCAATGGCTTATTTCTTTAATGAAAAAGCACCAAACCGTTTGTTAAACTGATCAACACGCCCACCTGTTACATTGGCACGGCTACCGCCTGTCCAAGCTGGATGAGATTTAGGATCAATTTCCAAAGTCATAGTATCGCCTTCAGACCCCCAAGTGGAACGGGTTTCAAAAGTCGAGCCATCTGTCATGACCACTTTAATCGTGTGATAATCGGGATGAATTCCGTCTTTCATTTTTTCTCTCCTAGTCTTCAACCAACACACAGTTTCTGTCCCACACAGGGGCAAACACGCTGGGCGACCATACAAATTG
>JABABO010000103.1 GCA_014238195.1 Kordiimonadaceae bacterium
CGCCCAATCGTGGCAGCAGATGTTTTAGTCGGACCCATCAATGATGCCATTCGATCTGTGCTCACTGCTGAGCGCGATCCACATGCTCTAAAAACGGCTGTCAGTGAGATGCGCCAAAAACTGTATCAACAATTTGGTAGCGAAAATATTTGGTCGATTAAACACACGCGCGGTGGATTGGTGGATATGGAATTTATTTGCCAGTATCTGATGCTAAGGGAAGGCAATCAACACCCACAAATTTTCAACCCCTCACTCAGTATTTCCATCGACAATTTATGTCACGTAAATGCGCTTAGTCCACAACAAGCATCGACAATGCACGCAGCTCATCATTTTCAACAAAAGATTCAATCGCTTCTCAGGCTTAGTTTAGGCGCTTCGCCCAGTAACGCATCTGGTATACCCTATGGTCTGCGTGATATCCTGCAAGAAGCCACAGATTGCGCTGATTTTGAAACGCTGCTAAAAACCCTAACCCAGCATCAAACAAATATATACAGCCTCTTTCAAACTATGCTAAATCCCTAAGTACCACTGTAACTGAAAACATTTTTAATATAAATGAACGAGACGAACATGAGCATAAATATAGGCGACAAAGCCCCTGATTTTACTCTGCCTGGCGATGGTGGCACAGATATTAGTTTGAACGATTATGCAGGAAAAAACCTAGTACTTTATTTTTACCCAAAAGACAGCACACCAGGCTGCACGACCGAAGCAAATGATTTCACCGCACTTATTGATGACTTTAAAGCAACCAATACTGATATAGTAGGCATGAGCAAAGACAGCGTTCGCCGCCATGATAATTTTGTCAGGAAGCAAAATTTAAAAGTGCGTCTTGCTTGTGATGAAACAGGTGAAATAATAGAAGCCTACGGCGTATGGGTTTTAAAGAAGCTCTATGGCCGCGAATATATGGGTATTGAGCGCGCGACTTTTCTGATTGACAAAAATGGCATCATTCAAAATATCTGGAACAAGGTAAAAGTAAAAGGTCATGCTGCTGCTGTTTTAGAATCCGCGCAAGCCCTTGGGTAAAAACAGGCTAACATTCAGTGAAAACTATCGCATCAGCCGCAGTCGGGGTTATGAAAACCGCACATGCACACAGTAAAGCTTTAACGGCACGCAGGGTTGCTCAGGATTGGCAAAAAGGCGATCTTATCTTTGCTTTTGATACACATCCACCAACACGACCATCAAGACCAGACCGCCCTACACTTCTTGACCCTGGAAAAATGCCCCGAAGGCGCAAGGGACACTCTCAAACTCATAAAATTGCCTTGTTGCATGCTGTTGCTCACATCGAATTAAATGCCATTGATCTTGCGTTCGATATCATTGCCCGCTTTGGTGAACACATGCCCCGCGCTTTCTGTGATGATTGGATCAAAGTCGGTGACGATGAAGCCAAGCATTTTTTATTACTTGAGGGTCTTCTAACTAAAATGGATAGCTATTATGGTCAACTACCAGCTCATGATGGCTTGTGGCAATCCGCTGAAGAAACTTCTCATGACCTTCCCGCACGGCTTGCGATTGTGCCTATGATTTTGGAAGCACGCGGCCTTGATGTCACACCGATAATGATTGAACGCTTCACATCAACAGGTGATCATAACATTGCTGAGGCACTTCAAATTATATATTTCGATGAGATCACCCACGTTGAAAAGGGTACAAAATGGTTTGATTATCTGGCTAAAAAAAACAATAAGGACCCTGAAAAATGGTTTCATGACCTTGTACAAATTTACTTCAAAGGTCTTCTTAAAAAACCGTTTAATGATGAAGCGCGCACACAAGCAGGTCTTTTCCCTTCCTTTTACGAACCCTTGACAGAAATGCTTGAAATCCAATTACAGAAAAGGCGTAGTAAAGCTGATAAACTATAGTTTTTTGAGTTAAAGCTTGACCTTTCGCCCTAGATTGAGTGGAATGCCGATCAATGAAGAAGATTTCAATATTTTTGTGGCTGAATAGCAGCGAATAAATACTTCTAAGACATTGTATTTATTGAGTGATTTGCAGCGATATAAAAATTGCGGAAAGAAATTTTGCGAAGCATTAAACATATAACTGAGCGCTTTTTTAGTTTAAAAGCGAAATATTTCCCTGAAAGACAGCTGTTCTTACGCTCTGAAGGACACGTTCGCTTTGTGACATTCAGCAGTAATCTACAAGTCACAGCCGCAATGATTTTAAGCGTCGCGGTAGGTTGGGGAATTGTCACAAGTTACACTTATCTAGCATTCGATTATGCGATTTCAGAAAAAAACGACACAATCGCCCGTATTAATAAGGATTACCAATCCCTTTCTAGTGACTTTAGCACACTCGAAAAATCTATTGAAAAACGAGCTGCACGTCTTGAAGAACGCCATAAGTTTCTTGAGGACATGGTTGGGCTTGAAGGGGCTGATGATCTAGATACCCCAAATGCCACAGATACAAATATCGGTGAACAAAATACCCCTGATAAAGAAGAATACAGTGCAAAAGACAGTATGCTAGACCAGATATTTGGCGGGGGTACAGAACCGCAATCCCCTTTAAATTCCCAGCGACGCCGCATCGTGCTGATGGACAGATTAAACGACATAGCGCAATCACAAGAAAAAACCAGCCTAGCTATGCTTTCGGGTATTCAAAGCCAAATCCAGTCGATTGATGAGGCTTTGGCCCCCAGTAAACTAACCACTGATATGCTTGTCAAACAATGGGTTGGTGACACAGATGCAATGGGTGGTCCCTATATTCCAGAAGCAGGATTTAAACCTATTTTCGATGCTGAAGATGGGGCTTTGTTTAACGATTTATATAATGAATGGCAGCGCCTTGAGATCGCCACAAATGCCTTGCAAAGTTTCCCTCATGGTAAACCTGCAGAAAAATACTATATTAGTAGTCGTTTTGGGCCGCGCAGAGACCCCATTAATGAAACATGGGCGCGTCATTCAGGCTTAGATATGGCAGGATGGCTAGGTACGAAAATTCTAGCAACTGCCGCTGGTCGCGTTGTACGTGCCCAGTGGTATGGTCCATACGGCAAGATGATAGAAATTGAGCACGACAACGGATTTAAAACCCGTTACGGGCACATGCGAAAACTCACTGTTAAAAAAGGCCAGATGGTCAAGCTCGGTGAAAAAATTGGTGAAATGGGCAAAACAGGTCGCGTTACAGATACCCACCTACACTATGAGGTGTGGTTTAATAATAAAGTACAAAACCCTTTGCCTTATATGAAAGCAGCAAACCATGTTCTCAAAATCCAAGAAAACAGAAAACGAACAAAATATAAAGTTGCAACAGCAGCCGGAAGATAAATCAACTATGAAAAAACCTGTACAAATACAAAATGGAACTTGCACTGCGACAACTCCATCTATCATTGGTAATGATGTCAAAATCGTTGGCAATATCACCACACAAGGCGAACTACAATTGGATGGGCACATCACGGGTGATCTGCGATGCGGCAGCCTTGTCATGGGGGAAACTGGCAGTGCTGAGGGCACCATCATCACCGACACAGCAATCATTCGCGGTCGCGTCAGCGGCGAAATTCGTGCGCGCTCAGTGCGCCTTGAACAAACATCCCTGATTGAAGGTGATGTAATTCATGAAACATTAAGCGTAGAAGCAGGGGCAAACCTTACTGGTCGCTTTAAGCATACATCTGACCCAGTGAAGCAAAAAGTCGCGGCTGAACCGACTGCAAAAAGCTCAGAGATACCCTCGTTTGTAGCAGATAAAAAAGCTGCTGAATAAAGCAGGTTAGTTTGGGGATAAGTCGAACCGACACAAATACTTATAGCCAAATAAGGTGATCAACATTCACCGTCATTGGCTATATGAATACGGTTTACAAGTTCAGCATACCGCAGCAAAAGCTTGGTTTTAGTCAAGTGCCGATCAACAAGTTTTAAATGTTCAAAGGCTTTGAAAATATATTTTTTTTCAGTCTCAGTAAAATCTTGAGCGGCTGGGTATGCTGAAAATTCTTGTCTCACTTCATATAGAATTTGCCGTAAATTTGTGCGAACTGCACTATCATCATGCCACATTGCCAGAAGCTTTGCTGGCTTACTATCATGATCATAAAACGGTTTAGATTTAACAAAATCAGGTGCATTTTGAAGCAACCACGCTGCGCTTTTCTTTACTTCGAGAACAACAGCACCCGCATCAGTGTAGGTGACTGTTTCATTCATCACGCTGCGGGTTAAAGCGCAATGAAAGGATACGCAAGTTTTTGGTCGGTTCGGGTAAATGGTGCATTTGCAATCTTTTAGTTTTGGGCAAGACAAATTAAAAATTTGTTTGCCCTTTTTATCTTCATGTAGCCCAAGGCCTATGCCTTCCAATTGCCGGGCTTCCTGCTTACTAACCTCGACATAGTTAAAAATAGTCCCATCGCAGCACAAGGCGCAATTCTGACAAAGCATACTAGATTGTACAGCTGTGTTTAAGTCCTGCAAGCGCTGATAATCTAAGGCCGTATCTGAACTTTCATCTGCAATTTGGTCATGATTGCTCATACGTCATTCCTACACACTGGCTGCAGTCATACCCTACTAAGGCAGACTGATTATGATACATCCTCAACAGCACTATCACTGCCATGAACACGCGCAGCAAGTGCTGCTGCCATAAATGGATCAAGTGCCCCGTCCAAAACATTAGTGGGTTGGCTACTTTCTTCACCTGTGCGTAAATCCTTTACCATCTGGTAAGGCTGCAAAACATATGAGCGGATTTGATGCCCCCATCCGATCTCGGTTTTTGTTGCATTAACCGCGTTTGCTTCTTCTTCCCTTTTGCGCAGTTCTTCTTCATACAAACGTGCTTTCAGCATACTCATTGCTGTTGCGCGGTTTTTATGTTGGCTACGTTCATTCTGACACTGCACAACAATTCCTGATGGTTGATGTGTAATCCGCACGGCACTATCTGTTGTATTTACATGCTGCCCACCTGCCCCTGATGCGCGGTAGGTATCAATCTTCAAATCACTTTCAATAACTTCAATATCTATCGTATCATCAATAACGGGATAAACCCACACGCTGGCAAAACTTGTATGACGACGCGCGTTACTGTCGAACGGCGAAATGCGTACAAGCCGGTGCACGCCAGATTCGGTTTTCGCCCAGCCAAAAGCCTTTTCACCCTTCAACAATAGTGTTGCTGATTTAATCCCCGCTTCTTCGCCGGACATATATTCCATCGTTTCCACTTTATAGCCACGCTTTTCCCCCCAGCGTTGGTACATTCTAAAAAGCATCGATGCCCAGTCCTGTGATTCCGTGCCCCCAGCGCCTGCGTGAATTTCGATATAAGTGTCATTGCCATCTGCTTCCCCTGATAGCAAGGCGTCCAGCTCAGCGGCTTTGGCTTTCTCTCCCAGTTGTTTTAAGTGTTCTTCAGCCTCACCCAGCATGTCTTCATCGCCTTCCCCCTCAGAAAGCTCAATGATTTCAACAGTATCAAATAAGTCTGTTTCAATGGCTTTTACAGCTGCAATCGCATGATCCAAATTGGTGCGCTCCCGCATTAATTTTTGCGCATTTACTGGATTATTCCACAGTTCAGGGTCTTCTGCGAGGGCATTCAATTCTTCTAATCTTAACTGCGCTTGATCCCAGTCAAAGATGCCTCCTTAGCAGCGCCAATGACTGCTTTAAAGTATCAACAGCTGCCTGAGCTTCC
Source organism: Kordiimonadaceae bacterium (assembly GCA_014238195.1). GTDB lineage: Bacteria > Pseudomonadota > Alphaproteobacteria > Sphingomonadales > Kordiimonadaceae > JABABO01. The sequence continues at coordinate 5,725 of JABABO010000103.1, forward strand.
GCACGCATAAAAAATTCCTTTATCAAAATATGATCAAACTATGAATAAATTAAAATCCGTTCTAAAGGATTTAGTCAATAAATACCACCGGTTCCTTTGCGAATCACGCTCTCGGATTTTGCAAGGGGTAAGGAACCATCCAAAACCGCTACCTGACCGAAGCGCGGCTCGGTCCCAGGTTTAAAGGCTTCTAATATGATGCGCTTGTCACCTTTGCGTGCGGGTTGGCCCGTTTCAGCATTAATCCGCACCAAACGAATACCAGAGGGCATCCTAAAAGGTGTACCAGGCGTACCTTTCAAGGCTTCGTTCATGAAATCGCGGAAAATGGGCACTGCAACGGCAGAGCCTTCTTCATTATAACCCAGATACCGTGGGCGATCAAAACCTGTTAAAACCCCCACAACCATATCAGGTGAAAAGCCAACAAACCAAGCATCCTTGTTATCATTTGTCGTACCAGTTTTTCCAGCTAACGGTTTTCCTATGACACGAATTTTGCGGCCAGTGCCATTGTCAACAACGCCTTGCATCATTGTTACTAACTGGTAGGCAGTTAGGCTGCCGATGACTTGAGCGCGGATATCTTCAACATCTGGTTCACTTTTACCTTCAAACCAATCACTAAGACCACAATCAAAGCAATCCCGTTCATCATGTTTGTAAATTGTGTCGCCGCGGCGGTCAGCAATACGGTCAATCAGGGAAGGTTTAATGCGTTTTCCGCCATTAATCAACATACCATAAGCAGCGGTTAAATTCAGTAAAGTAACTTCCCCTGCCCCAAGGCTAGCAGCTAGGGTGGGTTCCATATTGTCTTCTAAACCGAACTCTTTCGCGTAATTCATCACCCTGCGCATGCCTATATTCTGGGCTAAGCGAACAGTCATCAAATTTCGGGATTTTTCAATACCAAGGCGCAGTGTGCTTGGCCCATAAAATTTATTCGTGCTGTTCTTGGGTTTCCATTTTGTCTCGCCTTCCCCTTGGTCAATTACAAACGGGGCATCAAGCACCAAACTTGCAGGCGTAAAACCGTTATCAAGCGCCGCAGCATAGACAAAAGGTTTAAAAGCTGAACC